>JBLINE010000051.1:0-6307 GCA_047638895.1 Lysobacterales bacterium | reverse complement strand
ATTGTTGTCATAAAATATTTGTAATTACACGTCAATGGAAACCTGAACAGCCACTAACCGAGAACTTTGGAAACATCTCTGTGTATCGCTATACGGCGAATGACTGCTCTTCATTAAGCTACATAAGTGATACCGTTAAAAATACACGTAAACTATTTGAAAAACTAACGCAATCATTACAATTTGATATTATTAACTTTCATCAACCACTAGCATCAATCGGCATTACCACATCGCACAGAAGTCATAACTTAACTAAAGTATATACATTTCATTCGCCCTGGCACAAAGAATACGCTATTAAAACGGAAAGTTCAAAATCGCCATTTAGACCACTTCAAATATTGATACGTAGAATAGTTGAACGTGCTGTTATTAAGAAATGCTCATCAGCCATTGTCTTAAGCCAATACATGGCTAATCAACTTAAAGAAACACACAACAACACTAACATACATATTGAAATGTGCCCTGGTGGCGCAGACATCAAACGATTCAAACCTTCACAGAATAGAGAGCAACTAAGAGCAGAAATAACATTACCTAAAAATAGAATAGTACTTTTAACCGTACGTGGCCTTACCCCTCGGACAGGCATTGAAAATTTAATTCGTGCAATGCAATTAGTCGTTAAAAAAAATGTAAATGTATCACTCATTATTGGAGGGGGCGGTGTTTTAAAGAATAAACTTTTAGCCCTCACCAAAGAATTAAACTTAGAAAACAATATTAAATTTCTTGGTTTTATTAATGATGATGATTTAGTCACCTATTATCAAGTTGCTGACTATTTTATTTTACCAACAAAATATCTTGAAGGATTTGGCTTAGTGACACCTGAAGCACTAGCCTCAGGCTTACCCGTTTTAGCAACCCCTGTGGGTGGCACTATTGAAATATTAACTCAATTAAACAAAGATTTATTATTTAAAAGTACAGAACCTCAAGACATAGCTGCATTGATACTTAAATATGCCACACTCCCAAAAAATGAGTGGCAGGCCTTAAGTCAGAAATGTCACACGTTTATTAATAATACGTACACTTGGCAAATGAGTGCACAAAAAACCGAAAAACATTTCTTACAACTAAACAACCAATGATCCTAAACGAAATTACAGATAAAAAAATATGGGATGATTACATAAACACCCATCCCATCGGCCATATTTTTCAGTCATACGACTGGGGTGAATTTCGTGCCAAATCAGGATGGCACCCAATGCGCCTTACTATGACCGACAATGGTAAGATTAAAGCGGCAGCTCAAGTATTTCATAAAAGAATACCCTTAATTGGTAAATCAATTTTTTATATTCCTCGTGGTCCTGTGCTTAACTACTCCGACTACCCAATACTTGACACTTTAATAAATGAACTTATTGATTTAGCTAAAAATCATAAAGCCATATTTTTACTTATTGACACTGCTCTTTCTAATCAAAACACATCCGTTGAGAAATATTTAAAAAGAAAAGGATTTAAATTTTCAGATAGTTACAGTATCGTTGGCTTAACACTGCCTAAACGTATCTTTCAACTCAATCTCATACCAGACGAAGAGACCTTACTTAAGAACATGAGCAAAGTACACAGGCGTAATATTCGCACAGCCCGTGAAAAAGGTGTAAGAATTGAAATTCGTAATGATGAAGAAGCTTTAGAAGAATTTTATCAATTACACAAAAGAACAAGTAGCCGTAAAAACTTTATCATACGCTCCTTTAACTATCAGCGAGAATTACTAAAAACGTTTAAAACAACTGATAACATTCTAATATCCTTAGCTTGGCACAATAAACGCGTGGTGGCCGCCCGTCTTACATTGCTTAACGCCGATAAAGCATGGGACATGTATGCAGCATCTGACACCAAACAACTACAACTTAATGCTAGTTATTTACTATTGTGGGAAGTGTCCTGCGCACTAAAGAAAAGAGGATGTACACTATTTGATTTTCGAGGGGCTGATAGCCCTGACCCGAATGACCCTTTGTATGGACTTTATAAATATAAAAAAGGTTTCGGTCCAACTTTTGTTGATCATATTGGTGAACATTATTACATCATTTCACCCTTTTGGTTTAAAGCTATGAATCAAGCAAAATTTTGTGCTAAAAAAGCATTACGAACATTTAAGCAAATCCGTGGTATTTTTAACTTTAAATCGAAATATAACGAAAAGTTTCTTAAAGATACTGTTATCCGTAAATACGGTGAGACTGAAGAACTTAACACCTATTCAAAAATATTAGATTTAGGATTACTTGTTCCTGAAGAAAAAATTATTGAAGAATATTTCACAAAAGAAAGTAACATATTAAATGTTGGATGTGGTGCAGGACGCGAAGGGATCGCCTTAATGAAAAGAGGATTTGATGTTACTGGCATAGATCTGCAACCTAAAATGGTTGATTTGGCTAATGAGAACGCCCTTAAACATAATGTCTCACCTAATTTTAAGCAAATGGACGTGACACAATTAAAGCTTAAAGATAATTCTATTGATAATGCCACAATGACTGGATCGATACTTACCTATATTCCGAAAAGATGTAATCGTATCGCTGCTTTACGTGAAATTGTACGCATCTTAAAACCTAAAGGGCGAGTTATTATTTCAACGCCAAATCGTGAATCTAATATAAAATACCTACTATATTTTGCTGTTATTGATAATGTACGTCGCTTATCAAAATTATTGTTTAAAGATAAAACTGCGCTTGAACCTGGTGATAGGATGTCACGTGTGGTAAGCGTTCAAAGTAAATCACGCAGTAAAATCTATACTCATATGTACTCAATGAACGAACTGAAAGACGATATAGAAGAAGCGGGGCTTAAAGTTATTAAGTGTCGTTCGCGAAAAGAACTTGAAACCGATACAAACATACCACAGCAAAGAACTAAAGATTATTTTCTTTACTTTGTAGCTGAAAAAAAAGAGTAATTAGCTATGAAAAAAATATTATTTGTTATAACACGCCTAGGTGCTGGTGGTGCTCCCGCAATTATGCTTGATATGCTTCACGCATTAAATGATGCTGGGCATGATGTGCAATTGCTTACTGGATACGCACCAAGTAATGAAAAAGAATTACTACCAGCATTAAAAGATAAAAGCTTCGTTATTACAGTTATTACCGAATTAGTACGGAATATTAATCCACTTAAAGATTATATCGCATTATCAAAAATTAAAAAATTTATTCAAGCCAACTCATTTGAGATCGTCCATACACACACAACCAAAGCTGGTTTACTTGGACGTATGGCGGCCAAATCAGCTAAAGTGCCACACATCATTCATTCTCCACATGGTCATATATTTGAAGGCTACATGAACCCATTAACTACAAAGCTCTACATTGCTTTAGAACGTAAGTTAGCACGTAGTACAACAAAAATTATCACCTTAACTGAACGTGCTATTGATCAACATTTAGAACAATCTATTGGATCTCGCCGACAATTTTCTTATATACATAATGGTATTGATGTGGCTAAATATATGAATACTCACTATCATTCAAAACTCAAAGAAAAACATAATATACCTACTGATATAATTACATTCTGTACGGTTGGGCGACTTGAGCCTATAAAAGGACACGCTGTACTACTTGACGCCCTTGCTTTAGTAAAACAACAAACAACTACACCATTTAATATGCTCTTTGTTGGTGATGGTCAATTAAAGGACGATTTAAAACAAAAGGCCTTACAACTTAATCTGCGTGATTGTATTAAATTTATTGGTCATCAAGAAAATATTGTACCTTTCTTACAAATGAGTGATTTATTTATTCTGCCATCTATTAATGAAGGCTTTGGTTTAGTGGTCGTTGAAGCCATGGCTGCTAAGCTACCCGTAATTGCAACAAATGTGGGAGGTGTTCCTGAGATTCTGACAGATAACATTAATGGAAAATTAATCCCGCCGAATAATGCACAATCACTCGCAGATGCTATACTTAGTTTAATGAATGATACAAAGAGGCTTAAAGTAATAGGAGAAGCCAATCAAAATAAGGCACTGTCATTATTTACAAAAGAAATTATGCAACAGAAAGTAACTACATTGTACAAGGAATTAACTTAATTGATCGTTACAATCCACCAACCTCAATACTTACCGTGGTTTGGTTATTTCGACAAAGCAGACCGTGCAGATGTCTTTATTCTTCTAGATGACGTCCAATTTAAAAAGAACGATTGGCAAAATCGTAATCGCATCCGTACAAGTAACGGTGAAGCATGGCTCAGTATTCCTATCGTTAAAGAATCCAAACAAGCTATTTGCCACACAAATATAAATAACAAAACCGATTGGAAATCAAACCATCTTAAAACTCTTGTGATGAACTACACTAAAGCACCTTACTTTAAAGACTACATCACTTATTTTGAAGATATCTTCAGTAAAGAGTGGATATCTCTAAGCAAACTTAACATTACATTATTTAAGCAAATCGTCACATGGCTTGGCATCACCACTCAAATAGTTAAATCATCCGATTATCAAGTATCCACAGACCAAACCATGCGCTTAGTTGAATTGTGCCAAGAATTTAAATCGAATACTTATTTAGCTGGAGCGGATGGTGAGACATACATGGATATAAATAGATTTAAAGAAAATAACATCACAATTGAAACACAAAACTATGAACATCCCATTTATACACAATTATGGACGCAGGGAAATAGTGATAATTTTATTTCGCATATGTCGATAATTGATTTATTATTTAACCATGGCCCTGATAGCTTAAATATTTTACGTGGGTCGAAATAAGTATAACAAGTGCAAAGGAGTCAATTTTGAATATTTTAGCGTTTGGTGCCCACCCCGATGATATTGAATTAGGATGCGGTGGTACATTACTTAAACATATTAAAGCAGGTCATAACGTATACTTATGTGTGTTAAGCAAAGGACAACAAGCAGGCGATCCAAATACACGCGTAAGTGAGCAAGAAGAAGCCGCTAAGCGCTTAGGTGCTACAAAAGTAATTTGGGGCAACTGGGATGATGCCAATTTTAAAGTCGGTAATGAAGCTGTGAAATTTATCGAGGATGTTGTTAACGAAGTTAGACCTTATGAAATTTATGTGAATTATATTAAAGATTCTCATCAAGATCATCGTGCCTTAGCCCAATGCGTAATATCAGCGACACGTTACAACAAGCGCGTCTTATTTTATGAAGATTATACATCCAGTAATTTTAATCCTGATATCTTTGTTGATATTGAAGAGGTAATGGATGACAAATTGAATATTATCAGCGCTTTTGAATCTCAAGTAACGCGTACGATTCCAACAGGTGGCCCTAAAATGCTTGAGGGTATTACCGCTGTAGGTAAATTTCGTGGATTCCAAGCACGTATTAATTATGCGGAAGGTTTTAAAGCCGTTCGTTATCTTAAACTAGATATTTAAAACACTTTATGCCAATACATATACCTCAATCAAAACCAACATTAAATAAAGCGGATATACAAAATATCCCAGCTATTATTCAATCGCTGCAACTCGCTCAAGGTAAACAAGTCGAACTATTTGAGTGTAAGGTAGCACATTTTCAAAGACTTAAATATGGTGTGGCAACAAATAGTGGCACAGCGGCTTTACACTTAAGTCTACTGGCGCTTGGTATAAAAAAAGGGGATCAAGTTATTATTCCTTCGTATGTGTGTACAGCTTTACTTAATGCTGTTAACCATGCGCAGGCTACCGCTATTATTGCTGATGTTAACTTAGAAGACTGTAATATCTCACTGACAAGTGTCAAACGTAAGATTACCTCAAAAACTAAAGCCATCATTGTGCCTCATATGTTTGGGCAAGCGGCAGATATGTCATCACTCGTAAAACTTAAAATACCTATTATCGAAGATTGCGCCCAAGCGATTGGGGCTAAGTATAAAAAAAAATTAGTAGGTAGTTTTGGTGCACTTTGCATTAATTCATTTTATGCCACAAAGATGTTAACAACTGGTGAAGGGGGGATGGTTTGTTCAAACAATACAAATCTAATTAAGACAATCCGTGACTTACGTGCGTATGATAAGAACAAAAATTACAAAATACGTTACAATTATAAAATGACTGAACTACAAGCGTCTATTGGTATTAGCCAAATCAAAAAATTACCTTTATTTATTAAACGGCGTAAAACCATCGCTAATCTATACACCAAAGGGCTCCGAAATTTAAATATTACGTTACCTACGCATACAAATGATCATGACCCTATTTATTATCGCTACATAGTTAAAGTACCAAAAAATAAAACGAAAAT
>JBLINE010000050.1:0-6442 GCA_047638895.1 Lysobacterales bacterium | reverse complement strand
TGGTCCAAAAACACGTGTCCCCCTTGGATTGCCAGCATCATCGATAATAACAATCGCATTTGTATCAAACCTTACGTACGAACCATCTCCACGACGAATAGGTGATTTAGTACGAACTACAATCCCTTTTGCTAAAGTACCCTTTTTAACAGCAGCATCTGGTGAAGACTCTTTAATATTTACACGTATAACATCTCCAACACGTGCGCATCTACGACCTTTAACGTTTAAAACACTAATCATAGATGCTTTTCTTGCACCTGAGTTATCCGCTACATCTAATATTGTTTTCATGTAAATCATAATAACCTCTAGTTAGCTTTCTTGATTATCTCTGTAACAAGCCAAGATTTATCTTTAGATAATGGTCGTGTTTCTTGAATACGAACCACGTCCCCTTCTTTAGTTTCATTTTTTTCATCATGAGCTTTAAACTTTGTTGCACGACGTACAACTTTGTCATATTTGTCATGTGTAGTTGCCCAATCCAAACGAACAACACACGTTTTCTCCATTTTTGCAGAGACAACCGTCGCTTGAAAAACTTTTCTTTTATTTTCTCTTTTAGCTGTTTTTTCCATCTTCAGTTTCTCTCTCTTTAATGATAGTCAATATTCGTGCAATACTCTTCTTAATCGTTTTAAATTGAGATGGTTTTTCAACTCCGCCAAATTTACGCTGAGTACTTAAATCAAACAATTCTTTTTTAAACGTTTTTTCTTTTTGTAACAATTCTTCTGTGTTTAAATCTCTTAATTCTTTAGCTTTCATAATTAACTTGCCCTTGTAACAAACTTAGTTTTCATAGGTAATTTAAACGAGCATAAACGTAATACTTGTTTAGCAAATTCTTCAGGAACACCTGACAATTCTAAAATAATCTTACCGCGCTTAACAACAGCTACCCAATGATCAAGATCACCTTTACCTTTACCCATACGTGTTTCTGCTGGTTTCTTAGTAATTGGTTTGCTTGGAAAAACATTAAACCACAATTTGCCAGCACCCTTCATTTTACGTGCAACAACAATACGACACGCTTCTAAATGATTCCCACGGATAAATCCATTTTCTAGAGATTTAAGTCCATACTCTCCAAAATGAAGCTTACACCCACGTGTAGCAAGTCCTCTATTTTTTCCTTTTAGAGACTTACGAAATTTAACTTTTCTTGGCATTAACAACATGTCAATTCACTCCTAAAATTTACTTTTAACTTCCAATCGAACATCTTAACTAGATGTAGATAGATTTATTTTTTTACAGGTAGTACTGTTGGTTCAACTTTTCTTTTACGTTGCTTAATAATTTCACCCTTATTAACCCACGCTTTAATTCCTAACACACCATATGTTGTATGTGATTCTGCAAAACCATATTCAATGTTGGCACGGAAAGTTTGTAAAGGTAGTTTACCTTCTTGGTAACTTTCTTGACGAGCCATCTCAACACCATTCAATCGGCCAGAACACTTAATCTTAACACCCTTAGCTCCTGAATTCATTGCGTTATCAATAGCACGTTTCATTGCACGTCTGAAAGCCACACGTTTAGTTAATTGAAAAGCAACATTTTGTGCTATTAATTGAGCTTCAATTGCTGGATTCTTAATTTCTCTTGGATCTATAGCAATCTCTTTAGTTGAGAATTTACCTAATTCAGTTCTCAATTTATCAATATCAGCTCCACGTCGCCCAATAATAACACCTGGACGTGCAGTGTGAATAATAATCTTTGTCTTTTCAGCTAAACGTTCAATATCAATACGTGCTACTGCAGCTTGCGTAAAACGTTTTTTAATGAACTGACGAATCTTATAATCTTCAACTATATTGCTAGCATACTCTTTCTTATCAGCATACCAAACACTTCGCCAATTCTCGATGTAACCTAATCTTAATGCTACTGGACTTACTTTTTGACCCACGTCAATAACCCCTTATTTTTTTAAATCTAATTCGATTGTTAAATGTGATGTTTTTTTAACTATACCAGCTGCGCGTCCAAATGCTGCAGCGCGGAATCTCTTCCATACTGGTCCTTGATTTGCTGTAATCTTAGAGATATACAACTTATCCTCTGTAATACCTTTTTGTTTAGCATTATCGACCGCTGAATCTAAAATCTTTTTAATTAAAGGCGCACAGCCTTTTTCAGCATGCATCAAAATAACTGATGATGACCCAACATCTTTCCCACGAATTAAATCAATAACTCGTCTCATTTTTGTTGATGAAACTCTAATATATTTTCCTTTTGCTTGTGCAATCATAATTCTTTCCCTTACCCTTAGCGTGCCATCGCTTTTTTAGCTTTAATACCACCATGGCTTTTGAAAGTTCTTGTTGGTGCAAATTCACCTAATTTATGTCCAACCATATTTTCCGTAATGAAAATAGGTACGTGCTTTCTACCATCATGGATAGCAAATGTATACCCAACAAAGTCTGGTGTCACTGTTGAACGACGTGACCAAGTCTTAATTGGTTGATTACTTCCAGATTCTACCATCTTTTTAAACTTTCTTTCCAATGATGGCTCTACGTATGGTCCTTTTTTAACTGAACGTGGCATTTTTTATCCTTTATTTCTTCTTGTAATTTCTTCTTCTAACAATATATTTATCAGAATATTTTTGTTTCTTACGTGTTTTATAGCCTTTTGTTGGTTTTCCCCAAGGTGTTACTGGATGAGGACTACCTTGTGGTGCTTTACCTTCACCACCACCATGAGGGTGATCTACAGGGTTCATAACAACCCCACGTACACCGCCACGACGTCCTTTCCAACGCATACGCCCTGCTTTACCAATCACACAACTTTCATGTTGCTCATTTCCAGTCTGTCCGATAGTTGCTAAACATTCTAAACGTACTTTACGTACTTCACTTGAAGGTAATCTAAGAAAAGCGTACTCACCTTCTTTAGCCATTAATGTTACCGATGTCCCAGCTGAACGAGCAATCTGAGCGCCTTTTCCGAATCTCAATTCCACATTATGCACAGCTGATCCTAGAGGAATCATGGCGAGTGGCATACAATTACCAACTTTGAATTCAATTGTTTTATCACGTGTACTAACAATTTTTTCACCAACTTTTAAACCTACTGGTGCAACGATGTAAGTTTTAACTCCGCCTGCATATTCCAATAAAGCAATACGAGCCGTTCTATTTGGATCATACTCAATTGCTAAAACTTCAGCTTCTTGATCAAACCGATTACGTTTGAAATCAATAACGCGATACATACGCTTATGTCCACCACCACGATAACGTGAAGTGATACGTCCATGAACATTACGCCCACCAGTTTTCTTAAGTGGCTTTAAAAGCGATTTTTCTGGTTTAGATTTTGTAATTTCAGCAAAATCACTGATTACTGTAAATCTTAATGTACTTGTTGTTGGTTTAAATCTTCGAATACCCACAGCCTTAAGCTCCCTTTTCTTTGACTCTTCATTTCAAACTAATTAATGAAGAACACTAAATCCATTACGCTATTTCTATTTTATCGCCTTCTTTAAGTGTTACAACTGCTTTCTTCCAAGCTGATGTACTTCCTTGCTCACGACGAACACGTTTAAGTTTTCCGCGAACTATACTAGTGTTAACACTTTGCACTTTCACTTTATAAATTTCTTCAATAGCATTTTTAATTTCAATTTTATTTGCTACTGTTGCTACATGAAAAAGATACTTACGGTCTTCAACCATCGCCGCACCTTTTTCTGTAATAACTACTGTTTTTAAAACGTCATAACAAGTCTTCATGACTAACCCCTTCGAATCTTATTTTTCAATACGCTCTTGTAATTTTTGTAACGCTTCTTTTGTTACAAGTAATTTCTTGTTGCGTAAGATATCATATGCGTTGGCATCTGCCGCACGCATAACATTTAAAAATGCTATATTATTTGTTACTTTTAGTACTGAATCACTAGCACCATCTAACAATGCTAAAATCTTTCCATTTAAATTAAGATCTGCTAATATTTGAACAAATTCTTTAGTTTTACTTAATTCACCTTTAATTTCGTCAATACACACGAAATCTTGATCACTAATCTTAGATTTAACAACTTCACGTAATGCTGCTGTTTTAATCTTTTGAGGAATACTGTACCCAAAATCTCTTGGTCGAGGACCAAAAGTCACCCCACCACCTTTCCATAAAGGTGATCTAGTTGATCCTGCTCTTGCACGACCAGTTCCTTTTTGCTTATATGGCTTTCTTCCACCACCTGAAACTTCACCACGTTCTTTTGTCGAAGCATTACCTTGACGCAAAGACGCTTGATATTTCACAATAGCTTGATGAATAACATCTTGGTTAACATGCCCACCGTATATGTCATCAGAAAGATCTATCTTTTCTTTTTCTTTACCTTTAATATCTAATACTACAAGTTTAGCCACGATATATATCCTTTTTATTTACCTTTTTTACTCTGCTTCATAGGATTTGTACTTTGTTTAACAGCAGCTTTAACTTCATTAAGATCTTGCCACTTTTTCTTAAACGATTTACGTATTTCAAGAATCCCAATTTATGAACCTGGAACAGAACCTTTAACAATCAATAAATTCTTTTCTAAATCAATATCCATAACGCGTAAACCTTGATTTGTTGCGCGTTTTCCACCCATACGTCCTGGTAAATGAGTACCCTTCCAAACTTCACCTGGATAAGCACATTGTCCAATAGAACCAGGCTCACGATGATGACGAGAACCATGAGTTGCAGGTCCACCCTTCCAACCCCAACGTTTCATACCACCTGAAAAACCTTTACCAATTGAAATACCTGAAATGTTAATGTAATCACCTGGCTTAAATAAATTTGCTGTAATTTCAGTACCAACACCGAATTCTGCTTCTTTAACATCTTTAGAAAGTTCTTCTTCTTTAGTTTCTTCAGTGTTTTCTTCAGTAGATTTTTCAGTCTTATCTTCTTCAATTTCTTCAGCTTGCGCTTTCGCTGCTTGCTCTTTTAACCACGTCAAAGCTGCTTCATCATAAGTAAACTCTTTAACAACACGCTTTGGAGATACCCCAATTTTTTTAAAGAATCCTAATTGTGGTTTCCCTATACGGCTTTCTTTAGCATCTTCAAAACCAAGTGTTACTTTGTTATCTTTAATTTCAAGCACTGTACATGGCCCAGTTTCAACCAAAGTTACAGGAATAAAATTCCCATCTTTATCGAATATCTGTGTCATTGCTAATTTTCTACCAATAAGTCCGTTAACCATTTTTTCTCTCTCTTTTAAGATACCTTAGCTCATTAATCAGATAGAAGAGCTGTAAGCTTTAAGTATCAACTAATTATTGTTTAATCTCTACATCCACCCCAGCAGGTAAATTTAACTTTCTCAACGCTTCTACAGTTTTAGCCGTTGGGTCAACCAAATCAACTAACCGCTTATGTGTAGCTAAATGAAATTGCTCACGTGCTTTTTTATTTACATGTGGTGATTTTAATACAGTATATAATTCTTTCTTCGTTGGTAATGGCACTGGTCCTGAAACCTTTGCTCCCGTACGAATAGCTGTATCAACAATTTCTTGTGCTGATTGGTCGATTAACCTGTGATCAAATGCTTTTAATTTAATTCTTATTTTTTGCATGTCTTCTAATACCTTTTAAATTAGCTTCCTTATTTCTAAGGAAGCTAATATTGATCTATCTAAATTATTCTACAATCTCGTGAATAACACCAGCACCTACAGTACGACCACCCTCACGGATAGCGAAACGTAGTTCTTTTTCCATTGCCATTGGTGAAATTAACTCTACAGTCATTTCCACGTTATCCCCTGGCATAACCATTTCCATACCCTCAGGAAGTTCAGCAGTACCAGTTACATCTGTTGTTCGAAAATAAAATTGTGGTCTATAACCTTTAAAGAAAGGTGTATGACGTCCGCCTTCTTCTTTAGTTAAGATATACGCTTTAGCTTTGAATTTTGTGTGAGCTTTGATTGAACCTGATTTAGCAAGAACTTGTCCACGCTCAATAGATTCTTTATCAACACCACGAAGAAGTAACCCAACGTTATCACCAGCTTGTCCTGTTGACATTTCTTTACGGAACATTTCAACACCTGTAACAACTGTTTTTCCAACTACTTCAGTGATACCAACAATTTCAACTTCCTCACCAACATTAACAACACCACGTTCAATACGTCCTGTTGCTACTGTACCACGACCTGAGATAGAAAATACATCTTCGATAGCCATTAAAAATGGTTTATCAAGGTCTCGCACTGGTTCTTTAATGAAATCATCACATGCTGCCATAAGATCCATAATTGGCTTTGTTTTTTCATCATCATCTATATTATTTAATGCTTCTAATGCTGAACCCATAATGATAGGAGCATTGTCACCATCATAATCATACTTCGAAAGAAGTTCACGAAGTTCCATTTCTACT
>JBLINE010000049.1:0-6622 GCA_047638895.1 Lysobacterales bacterium | reverse complement strand
GGATAAAAGTTAATCAATATTATAAATTACTATGAGCTTACGACTTAAAGACAAATTAATTAAAACACTTCTCGATACTCAGAAAATTAGTAAGAAAGAGTTGGATGAGGCGTTATTAATTCAAAAAGAAAAGAAGATAAGTCTCGATAAGATTCTTATTAGCAAAGGTCTTATTAAAGAAAAAGATCTTCTTATGCTTCTTGTGCGTGAACTTAATATTCCTTTTATTAATTTGAGTAAATATAGAATCAATCCTGATTTAAAAGAAGTTATTACTGAAAAAGTCGCGCGTCAATACAACATTATTCCTCTATCTATTTTAGACTACACTATGACTGTTGCTTTGGCTGACCCACTTAATGTATTTGCGATTGATGATTTAAAAAACATCACGGGTAAAGAAGTTGATATTGTTATGAGTACCAACGAAGATATTAAGAAAGCTATTGATGAATATTATGGTGTTGAAGATAGTGGGCCGTCTGTAGCTAATGTTAGTAAAGATATTGAGTTAGGTGATTTAGAAATTGTTGTTGAGAAGGATGATGGTGATGCGGAAGATGCGTTAGATGAAAGTAAGAAAGCGCCAATCATTCGCATGGTGAATCTTATCTTGCAAGAAGCTCTTCGTAAACGAGCTTCTGATATTCATATTGAACCAACAATGGAAGCTGTGAGAGTTCGCTTTCGTATTGATGGAGTTTTACAAGATGTGCTTGATCTTCCGAAAGGCAATCAAAATGCTATAATTGTACGTATTAAAATTATGGCACGTCTTGATATTACAATGAGTGAAGCCCCTCAGGATGGCCGTTTTCGTTTAAAGATTAATAGTAAGGAAGTAGATTTTCGTGTTTCTCTTTTACCAACAACATATGGGCAAAAAATTGTTATGCGTGTTTTAGACAAATCTAATTTATCCGTTGGTATTACAGGGTTGGGGTTGACCGATGCGTCTCTTGATATTTTAAAAGATACCATGGCTAAACCATTTGGTATGATGCTCGTAACAGGTCCGACGGGTAGTGGTAAATCAACTACTTTGTATTCGGTTATTAATGAGCTAAATACGCCTGAGCGTAATATTATTACAGTTGAAGATCCGGTTGAATATCAGGTGGATGGTTTAACACAAATTCAAGCACATGCAGAAATTGGCTTAACATTTGCGGCTGGTTTACGTTCTATTCTAAGACAGAGCCCAGACGTTGTTATGGTTGGTGAGATTCGAGATGGCGAGACAGCTGATATTGCTATTAAAGCGGCATTAACTGGACAGCTTGTGTTATCAACGTTACATACAAATGATGCAACAGGTGCTTTAACGCGTTTGATTGACATGGGTGTAGAACCATTTCTTGTAGCTTCAAGTATTGTAACAGTTAGTGCACAGCGTTTGTGCCGTAAGATTTGTAATTCGTGTAAGCAAGAAATTGAATTGGATAAGGAAGAAGCTGCAAAGCTTGATTATGATTTTAAGAAAGACATAAAATATTATGATGGTAAAGGATGTGAAGCATGTAATCATTCTGGGTATTTGGGTCGTATGTGTATCACAGAAATGTTAATTGTTGATGATGATGTGCGTGAATTAGTTTTAGAGGGTAAATCTTCAGATGCTATTAAGGAGTTTGCCCGCGCTAATAAAGGGCTTAAGACATTATTTGAAGATGCGATGCTTAAATGTGAACAAGGATTCACATCATTTACAGAAGTTCTACGTGTTACCAGTGAAGAATAAATATATTCATTCTACGTAAATAAATTAAATTCTCATAATTTCCCTGTTTTCCCATCTTTTTTCAATGTAGACTATAGAAGAGTCTTTATAATTCAAGCTAAGGAGAGTGTTACTGTGCCAACGTTTAAATATGTGGCTAAAAATCAAGAATCTAAAACGGTTCAAGGAAAGATTTCTGCAGATAATAAAGAAGCAGTTATTGAAGAATTACGTAAGCGTTCATTGACGATTGTAAAATGTGAAGAAGAAAAATCTTCATTTGGATCGAAACAAATTTCCTTTGGTGAAAAGAAAGTAAAGACTGAAGATATTGTTATATTTACACGTCAGCTAGCGACGATGGTTGATGCTGGTATTCCTATCTTACAAGGCTTAAATGCTTTAGCTGAACAAACAACACATCCTACATTCAAGAAAACATTAACAACGATTGAAACAGATATTAAGAACGGAAGTAGCTTGTCAGCCGCTTTTGCAAAGCATAAAAAAGTATTTAGTTCTTTGTTTATTAATTTAGTTAAAGTTGGGGAAACGGGTGGGGTTTTAAACGTTGTTCTTGAGCGTATTTCTGGATATTTAGAAAAATCAATGAAATTAACGCGTAAGGTTAAGGCGGCATTAACATACCCAATTGTTGTTGTATCTATGGCAGGTCTTATTACTTTTGTTTTAATGGTTAAGGTTGTACCGACATTTACGACTATTTATGATTCATTTGATTCGGCTTTACCACCTATGACACAATTGCTTATTAATATAAGTGACTTATTAAAACATCATACATTAGCCATTATTGGCGTATGTATTGCTATTTTCTTTGCGGTTAAGCGTATTCATAAAACACATAAAGGGGCCCGTGTGCTAGATGGATTTGTTTTGCGTATGCCTGTATTTGGTGATTTGATTCGTAAAGTAGCGGTTAGTCGTTTTAGTCGTACATTGTCGACTTTAATTCAAAGTGGTGTGCCAATTTTAGAGTCTTTAGATATTGTAGAGAAGACAATTGGAAATACGGTACTTGAGGATGTTATTGTTGAGGTTAAAAATAGTGTGCGGGAAGGTGATACTATTGCGGCACCACTTGAACGTAGTGGTGTTTTTCCTGTTATGGTTACACGTATGATTGCGATTGGTGAGAAGTCAGGGCAAATGGAGAAAATGTTACTTAAAATTTCTGAGTTTTATGATGATCAAGTAGACGCTGCAGTTGAGGGGATAACGAGTATTATTGAACCTCTTATTATAGGTGTTTTAGGGGTTGTGATTGGATTTATTGTTATTGCATTATTCTTACCAATTATGAATTTAACAGCTTTAATTTAAGAAATATATGAGAAATTTAAACTTAAAAATTTTAACTCTTGTTATTGCTATGTTGTTTTTTGTAAGTGTTCAATTTATAGAAGCAGTAGAGGACTTTGATTATTCTACGCGAAATGTACTTGAATATAGCTTATCAAGTTTGCGAGGTCGTGCTCAAGAGGTGTCTGAGCATAATAAATGGTTACGATCCGAAATTAAATCTTTAAAGACAGAAAAGAAGCGAGCACACAAGGCACTTAAATTGTTAGAACAAGAAACGGCTGTTTTAACAAATAATACCACCGAAGAAGGGGGTGAGTTAGATACACGTGTACGTGAGATACATTTAACGAAAAAGAAAATGATACGTTTTAATCATGAAGTACAACAACTTCATCAGGAACAATTAAAACTTGAGAAAGAATTAGAACGTAAGCAACATAAAGAAATTCGTCTACAAGATCAACTAGCTTCTGCTATTGAAGATGCGGCTCGTAAACGTGATGGGGCAGTTGGTGGGGCTCAGGAAGATGGTGCGTATGTACAGTATCATAGACAGAAACAGCAACTTGTTGGGTTGGAATTAAAAGTTGAAGGTAGTATTGAGAATATTAAGGATGAGATTCAAAGAATTCGTTCTAAAAATAGTAAGCCTATTAGGCAATATACAGCATTGCAGGATCAACAAAATAATTTACGTAAGAAAGTTTATCAGTTAGAAGAAGAGTTAAATATGGTGAGTCGTGAACGAGATATGACAGCGCAATCTGTGGATGATGTTAAGCAATCAAAAACAACAAGAATTAATGAGTTAGAAGATAAAATTGTACAATTACAAAAACGAAAGAGTGAGCTAGAAGAATATTTTGAACGTATTAGCCGAAAAATGATGAAATCACGGATGCAAGTAGATTTTGACACGAAAGAAAGACGATTAGAAGATAATTTATTGGTGGTTAAGAAGGAAAATACGATACTTAATCTTGAAATAGAGCAAATTAAGCGTGAAATTCGTAAGAAAAGAGGTGCAAGATAGTTTGTTATAAGTCAACATAAAGTGTCTACTTTCAGTTAAAGGCTAATATTTTTTAGGTTATGACCAAAAATTTTGATTAGTCCAAAATGTAACGGTCATCAGAAGATTTATTTTTAAAACAGCCAATGGGTCTGATCCTTCTACGAATTTGTTTAAAGTATAATTCAATGTGATTTGATGTTTTAATCCAAGCATGTTGTTGGGTTGGAAAATTAAAATACGTTAAACATTGATCAAAATCTTTAAATTTTTTTTTAATAGCTTTTGGTTCTTCTTTTATACAACATTTCTTGAATTTATTCGCGAGTCTAAGTGCTTGTAACTTTGTCTTAGCTTTAAATATTTTCTTACTACTTTTAAGTATAATTTTCTTATTCTTTTGTTTTTTAATATTATGTAAAAGATTCATCTGCTTATGAAAAACACACCGTTGATGTTCTGCATATGGATAAATTCATTTAGAGGCATTTTCAATCCCCTTAGAACCATCATGAATAATAAGATCAATATCTGTTAGGCCTCTACGATGAAAATCATTTAAGAATACTTTAATCGATTCTTCAGATTCACCCACCATTAACTTAAAGCCTAATAAATCATGTTCACCAGTATCCGTTATTCCCATCGCACAGACAATACAACGTTTTGTGAGAACGTCACCCTCTAGAATATGAATCCAGAATCCATCCAAAAGTAAGTATTTATATTTTAATGCAATTGGAAACTCTCGGTATTCTTTTAGTTGTTGATCTAAGGATTTAAGAATACGACTTACTGTTGTTGTGGATAAATCGTTACCCATTATGCCTTTAAACATTTCTTTAGTTCGTCTTTGAGACATACCACCTAATGTGGCCCACAACACAGCTGTATCAAACTCATCATGTCTTCTTTGATATCGTTTAAATAACTTATACTCATATCCTGATTTACGTCCTCGTGGTATCTTTATTCTTTTAATCGTTGCGAAGTTTGTTTGTAAATTTCTGTACCTGAAACCATTTCTATAATCAATTCGAGTATCTGTGCGTTCATAGTCACTGGTTTTGATTTGTGCTCTAAATTCAGCAAGTATACCTTTTTCTATTAATCCCTTTATGAATATATTTGTTTTCTCTTTTATCATACTCATTGGATCTTCTGCTTGGGGAAAACTTTCTTTCCCTCTTGCCCATCTTGCTTTATAATGTCCTTCAAAGTTTAATTCATGTATTTTCATCGGCTGTATCCTTTCTTTTATGGTTAATTACTCGTGACCTTTGGGTATAGCCGTTTTTTCTACTTTTTTCTACTTAAATTTACACACTTTATGATACGTTATCTAGTTTGTTTATTTTTTTGACAACTAATGTGTACATGATATACTTCAGGTGCAGAGAGAAAAGTAAACCGTTCGAAAGGATGGGGCACAAAGCTATTTTGATCAATGATGTTGATCAAAACTCCAAATAAGTAGGATTGGAGAGGGCCTTAAGTCATAATGACCAGGCAGCCAGCTACCGCAATTAATTTAGTGGGCCCATTCTGAGTAGGTAAAACGGAGTGGGTTTTTTTTGTTATATGGTTCTTTCAAATCGATTTTTAAGTCAATTTTGTTAAAATAGGTTTTTAAAAAAAATCTATAAGGAATTGACATAAAATAAGACCAGTTATAAAATGTTACTGGTTATTATGTAAATAACTAAACGCCAAAAGCTTATATATGTTGGCTGATTGAGAATAGGGAAATAACTGTTATCATTATTCCATTATACTTATCCTCATCAGACGGTTGTAAGCTGCGGTACAACAGGAACAAATGGAGGTAAGTATTATGGAAAGAATGAATAATAAAGGTTTTACATTAGTAGAGATTATGATCGTTGTTGCAATTATTGCTCTTTTAGCAGCTATTGCAATTCCTAACTTGCTACGTGCTAAAATGTCAGCTAATGACGCCTTAGCAACAGCAACATTGAAATCATTGTCTACAGCGTCTGAGACGTATGGAACAACAAACTCAGGTAATTATCCTGATGGAATGGATTCAATGACAACTGCAACGCCACCTTACATTAGTGTTGATTATTGTAGTAGTACGCTTTCTGGGTACACATACACATGTACACAAACAACATCTGTGTATACGTTTATGGCAACGCCTGTTAACATAGGAACGTCTGGATCGACTGTTTATACGATAACAACAGGTGGGGTATTAACTCCGTAGTTGGATTAGTTTAAAGTTTTAATGAAAGGGGGCTTAAGCAATTAAGCCCCCTTTTTTTATTTCGGCTAGATAATATATAAAATGCTTCTTGAAGGCATGGGTTTGCTCATGTAAGATAACGTCAGTTATGTTGTTATTGTTAATACTTCAAATCATTTAACTTATGAATATTTTATTAGAAAAATACTTCGATTTTATAAAGAAACTTTTACCTCAATCATCTGCGGCAGCGATTAGTGCTATTGGCTTAGATTTGGGTTCGAATACGTGTAAACTTGTTGAGTTGTCTCAAAAAGGAGATCGTTATTTATTGATTAATTTGAGTGAGATTCCC
>JBLINE010000048.1:0-6632 GCA_047638895.1 Lysobacterales bacterium | reverse complement strand
GCATCTGTTGCAAACTTTGGCGTTACTGAAGCATCCGTACTTACATGTAACTTTCCTTCTGGCGTAGTAACACCTAACCCAATTAACGTTGTATCCGCATTAAGTCTTGGTGTTAAATGTACGAGCGAGCCACCACCGTCCGTCTCTTTCCACGTACCCATATCACCACCGCCACCCCACGTTCCACTTTCACAAAATATCAACTCTCCACTATCATCACTCACATACATCATTCCAACATCACAAGCATCATCAATCGGAAAATCAGGACGTGGAACAAGGCGAAATCTGTCATAAGCACCATAGGGTGCCGGATAATATGTTGTTAATGTTAATTTCTCAGCATAAACAAACCCCGCTGAAATCATTAAAAATAATAGTGAAATAAATGTTTTCTTTATCATCCTGAGCACCCCTTACTGTAAAATTATTTAAATTTTTATAAACATAACCAAAAAAAACCTTATTCTAAGAAGAATAAGGCTTGAAAACTAATTACGCAGCTGGCTACCCTTCCGTGAAATGTAACCTCAAGGTGTCGGGTCCTATAGCTTTGTGCCCTATTTTTATCAAATAGTTTACCCATTATTGTACGTATGAAAAACACTTTCTCCGCACTTAAAAAGAACGATACTAGGTAAAGTATATATTATATTATCTAGAGAAGCAAGCTATCCAAACCTTTGTAAGAAAACGGTTTCTCCTACTAAGTCGATTTATTAATTCCCTTTATAGCAAGATTAAAATCATCACGGCTATCGGCATACTGACCAGCCTCATCCTCTGAAACAAAACCACCCTGAACTAAGCCAACTAAAGATTGCTTAAATGACTGCATACCAAAAAGCTCGCCTTCCTCTATATATCCTTGTATTTCACGAATCTTCCCTTCACGCACAAGACGCGAGATAGTCGGCGTCATAACCATAGTTTCAAAGGCTGGCACGCGCCCTGACCCATCAGACTTCTCTAAAAGCCTTAGAGACACAATACCTTTTAAAATCATAGATAATTGCATGCGTATTTCATCGTGCATATGTGGTGGAAAGAAGTTAATAATACGAATAATCGTTTGTACACAATTAACCGTATGAAATGTGCTCATAACAAATGTGCCGAGTTCAGTCGCCGTAATTGCGGCTCGCATTGTTTCTTCATCACGCACATTGCCAATGTAGATAATATCTGGACTTTGTTGGGTGACATACTTAAGTGCTGTTGGATAATCTGCCACATCAAGCCCAATCTCCCGTTGATTAATAATACACTTATCATCCTTGAATAAATACTCAATAGGATCCTCAAGTGTCATAATGTGTTTTTCCGAAATAGAGTTGATGTAATTAATCATACTCGCAATCATCGTCGACTTACCATTACCCGCTGGACCGCATGCTAAAAACATACCCTTGGTGTTCTTACAAAATGTTGTTAACAAACTATTTGGTAAACTTAAATCATCAAATGTTTTAATCATCGAATGAACATAACGAGCCACAAGACCAAGGCTACCTCGCTGCATAAAAATATTAATACGAAACCGTCCAACACCAACCTCATCATGAATAAAATCAATATCTTGATCTTCAACAAATTGTCTCTTACGCGTTTCACTTTCCAACAATCGATCACAAATCGACATCATGGCTTCTTTAGAAATAACATCATCAGAAATTTTCTGAACTTTTCCAAGAAGACGTATATGCGGTCTTGCAAGTGTACGTAGAAATAAATCAGATGCCTCACGTTCAACTAGTACTTTAAATAATTCTTTAATATCCATACAACTCCTAAATTTGATGAAGGATAGGTACTTAGTTACCAGGCAACAGGCAGTGGGCAATTGGCAATGGGAGGTTGAGTGGGACAATGTAAAATATGTATAACAGGCTAAGTTCCATTGCCAATTCCCCACTGCCTGTTTCCCATTACTTATTACTTATCACCTATTTCTTATCCTTACAATAACCTAATCCTTTTCATTTTAAATCACACAACAACACCTTACCAATCATTTATTGAATACTTCCTTATCCCTCAATGACCTGTGAAACGCAATAGCAAACCTATGCGCCTCATCACGCGTACGTTGTAGTAATTTTAACCCTAAAAGATGATGTGATAGTTTGATTGAATCACGTCGTTTTGGAAGAAAAATTTCTTCCTCACGTTTCGCCAATGAAATAATAGGAATTTTAACATCCAATTTCTTAAGCGCCTCACATGCTGCTGATAATTGCCCTTTGCCACCATCAATAACAATTAAATCAGGATACATTTTATTCTCATCACGTAATCGCTTATATCGACGATAAACAACCTCATTCATGCTTTTAAAGTCATCAATACCTTTAACTGTTTTGATCTTAAACCGACGATAATTTCTTTTATCTGGCTTTCCATTAAAGAAAGAAACCATAGACGCAACCGTTTGCTCGCCCATTAAATTTGATATATCAAATGTTTCAATACGTTCAGGTACTCGTGGCAAGCGAAGCGCACGTTGCAGCTGCTCTGCTTCTTTATAATAATTAATATCTTTCGTACCAGAATACAGAGCACCAATGGCACGTAATTGATCACGTACTTTAGCAGCCTCTTCATATTTATGTGCGCTACTTAAACCTTCCATCTCTTTAGTCAAATTTTTGTATAGTTGATCTTTTTTTCCCTCAAGAATTAATTGAACATTACGTACGTTCTTTTTATAATCACGCTTAGAAATATTACCAATACAAGGTGCTTGGCATAAACCAATATGAAAATCTAGACATTCTTTTTTAGGAAAAGGATCGCAGTTACGAAAAGGGAAAATTTTACGAATAATCTGCATTGCTTCACGCACTAAAGTCACACCAACATACGGTCCATAATACTTTGAAGTAGCTTTCTTACGCTTAGGACGTTCAATTGAAATACGTGGGAAATCATGCCCCGTAAACTCAATAAACGGATACATCTTATCATCCATAAGTGCAATGTTATACCGCGGCCTATACGTCTTGATTAAACTCGCCTCAAGAATCAAAGCCTCTGCTTCACTAGTAGTCCGAATATAATCTATATCAACGATATCCTTAACTAAAAGATCTGTTTTGGAAATATATTCACTACGCTTAGTAAAGTAAGAACTAACACGTTTCTTTATAGAAATCGCTTTGCCAACATAAATAACCTTATCTACTTTATTTTTCATCAAATAAACGCCGCTAGAATCAGGAAGAGATTTAATTGTATCTTTTAAAATCATAGTAAATAAAAGTTCTAATAATCAATGTTGGATTTAACTGATTAATCCTAACTTAGTTCTTATAAAATTAATTAACTTTGATACCTGCTCAACGCCTAATGCATAACAAATGACGCCATAAATAATAAACCCAGAAATACCAATAACAAAAAGACGCACGAGCTCATAACCATAACTCACATTATGCCACAACAAATATCCACACACTCCCGTCACTAATGCTGCGATAATAACCTTAGATGAAAACTTAAGGACACCTTTACTTATTCCTGGTAATCGCTTATTAAGTAAATAGAATAATATGATCAGATCAATACTTCCTGCAATCGCACTGGCCAACGCAATACCACTAATCTTCATAGGAAACATTAAAACAACATTAAGTATCGCATTAATAACCAAGCATAATGCCGCCACTTTCACAGGCGTCTTAGTGTCTTGCAACGCATGAAACGCTGCTACCATAATCTTGATACCACCAAAAGCAAATAACCCCAATGCATAAAACGAAAGCGCACCTGATGTAATCATTGTCGAATAAGAATCAAAAGCACCACGTTCAAACAAGACCCGAATAATAGGATCAGCTAAAACAAACATCATCACCATCGTCGGACACATCACAAAGAAAATGTTTTCTAAAGCAAAAACTAATGTTTGCTTTAATCTATCATAATTTTTTTCATGGGCTAAACTTGAGAATGTTGGAAGCACAGCTGATGCCAAAGCCACACCAAATATTCCTAACGGAAAATGAATAATGCGATTCGCATAATAAACCGCAGATATACCACCAACACCAACAATAGATGATAGTGATGCACACAACGTATCAATCAATACAGTTAACTGATAAACCCCCGCGCCAAACATACGTGGTACAAGTAGGCGTCCAATTTTTTTAGCACCTGGATGCTTAAGTGACTTTGGTATCTTGTATCGAAATCCAATTGAACGTAATGGCTTAATATACGCAAGTAATTGTAAAATACCTCCAATTAAAACACCAACCGCGAGCCCTAAAACAGGCTCATCCATATAGCGGGAAGCCCATAGGGCACTAATAATTAAAGAAATATTAAGTAAACATGGACTAAAGGCTGGCACAACAAAAGAACGAAAAGTGTATAAAAGCCCCATACAATATGAGACTAACCCAATAAAAATAAGATACGGAAACATCGTTTTGGTTAAATCAATTGTCAAAAGTAGCTTCCCTGAGTCCTCCATAAAACCTGGTGCAATCGCACGAACAATCCAATCAGCTAGAAATATCCCACTAATAGTAATAAGACTCAACCCGATAAGCGCCCAACTAAAAATAACATTAACAAAAGCCCAAAATTCCTCCTTTGTCTGTTTATCCTTGTATTCAGTAAATACAGGCACTACAGCGGCGTTTATAGCTCCTTCGGCTACAAAATCCCTAAATAAATTAGGTATTTTAAGGGCTACAAAAAAAGCATCAGCCACCACTCTTGTCCCTAAAATAGAGGCTAATAAGACATCTCGAATAAATCCTAAAATACGAGAGCTTAATGTACCTAATGATAGAATAGAAGTTGATTTTAGAATAGATTTATGTAAATCTGGTGAATTTTGAGTGTTCAAATCGTGTCCTGAATTAGATGTTGACATATGTGGCTCTTTTTGGTATATTTTCGGTTCATTGTCAGGGTATTATATATCTTTTAACGCACAATTCAACGTTTGCGTTTAGATAAAATTACGGCTAAAAGCCAAATATATTAGGAGAGTTTGATATGCCATCAAGAAGAGCGGGAATTAAAGAATTACGCAAGAATCACACTAACAGAATGCGTAACCTTGATCAAAAAACTGAGATCAAGAAACAATCTAAATCATTTTTAGCATCTGTAGAAACTAAAAATGTAGAAGAAGCAAAGTCAGGTTTAAGTTTAATTTTTAAGAAACTTGATAAAGCAGCTAAAACTAATTTGATGAAAAAAAATACGGTATCACGCCGTAAGTCACGTTTTAGTAAGCTATTAGCGACGTTAACTTCGTAACTAATACTTCCATAGCATAGTCAGGCCTAATACGACTACGCTTAATATTTAAATCGGCCTCTTGGAGCTCCAAGAGGCCTTTTTTAAAGCTAGCCTCTTTTATACGTCCACGCATCTTTCCCCAAAACCAAACTAAGCCGCCCATGATTTGCAAAGGATGCTGTCCATCATTCATAATGTTCGTTAGTTGTTTAAGTGCCTCATCAATGCGCCGAGACTCAATCGCTTTAGTCACATCAAATACATTTCCCTTAACATCACTACGAACACGCTCAACTGTCGCACATTTACTCAACTCTTTATAAAATTTAGTTTTCCCATCTAAGCTCGCGCCATCCAAAATAAGAATTGTCTTAGTTTCTTTTTCTTCCAAAAACCTAAGAATAATATCTTTATTATGTTGGCTTAACTTCTCAATACAACGCACAACAACTAAACGCACCTTCTCTATAGCTGGTAATGCAATAAGACTTTTTTTAAGGGTATCTGAATCTAATTTGGCAGCATGTAAAATATCAAAATCAAATTCGTGAGATTCTTTGCAACTAAGAAATTTTTCTTTTAAAGCAGCAAGTTTTAAATCTTTGGCGGCAACATCTTGTCCGAGGAATAGATAAATCATAGCCTTACCTACCAGTTTTCAATTGTTTTTTCAACAATACGCCGTGCTAAATCTTCAATAGCTTCTTCTACAGCTGATTCTTCAGTACTAGCCGAAGCTCCTGTAACAAAATATGTAGTTTCTCCTGTAATATTCTGACTCCACATTACAGATTGATATTTCGTATCAATAAGTTGCAACTTCATTGTTACATATATACGATATTCCTCAACATCGTCATTATCATCTTTACGTAACTCTGTCCGGCTATAGCTCTGCAGAATACCTTGAAGAATTAAATCTGCATTATCTTCTTCTGTAATCTTTAAATTACCATCAAATAAATAACGATCAATAACAGCATCCCGAACATCTACTTCAAGAAGTGGAAAATATAAATTACGTCTCCCAACACTTGACGTGTAACTGATTTTATTCTCGAAAGCTTCAACATAAACAGTATTTAAATGTCCAGGTAAAGCGGATTTTGTTGTATAACCACAAGAACTAACTGAAACAATTAAAAGTATTAGTAAAAGAATGTTTTTTTTCATTATTCGAATTTGGCTAACGTTTGCATGCGCGTCAGTGCTTTTTTAGAAAATTTAGAATTTGGATATTCATCTACAACTATTCTGTAATAAATTTTAGCCGATTGATAGTTTTTTTGTTTCTCATAAAATTTTGCGATAATGTAGTTGTTCTCAGATTCTTTCTCACGTAATTCCAAAATACGTTTCTTAGCATTCTC
>JBLINE010000047.1:0-6638 GCA_047638895.1 Lysobacterales bacterium | reverse complement strand
CAGCCATTTTATGCGTGTCGTCTTTTTTCTTAACAGCAGCACCTTCGCCTTTAAAAGCTGCAAATAATTCGTCAGCTAATTTAGCGCTCATGGCCTTACCTTTTTTCTTTCTTGCATAATCTCTTATCCAACGCATAGCAATGGCATTTCCACGTGCAACAGGAACTTCAATTGGTACTTGGTATGTTGCCCCACCTAAACGACGTGATTTAACTTCAAGACGTGGACGAACATTATCCATAGCCTTGTTAAAAGCCTTTAATGCGCCTTCGTCTTCGGATTTTGAAGCTAAAGTATCAAGAGCTGAATAAACAATACTTTCAGCAATTGTCTTTTTGCCATCATACATCAAATTATTGATAAACTTAGAAACCAATTTACTTCCGTATTTTGGATCTGCTAGTGGATCTCTTTTTTCTGCTGTACGTCTTCTCATCGCTTATTAACCTTACTTTTCTTTCTTAGCCCCATATTTAGAGCGTGACTGCTTACGTTTTGCTACACCAGCTGTATCCGCTGTACCACGAACAATGTGATAACGAACACCTGGTAAATCTTTAACACGACCACCGCGAACTAACACAATAGCATGTTCCTGTAAGTTATGACCTTCACCACCTATATAACTTGTGACTTCAAATTTATTAGATAAACGAACTCTTGCAACTTTACGTAACGCCGAATTTGGTTTCTTTGGCGTCATTGTTTTTACTTGCAAACATACTCCACGTTTAAAAGGCGATGCCTCTAACGCTGGAGAATTAGTCTTCTTTGACTTCGCTTTCCTGCTCTTCCTGATTAACTGCTGTATCGTCGGCATATTTCACCATTTCCACATTTTCATATTGTTTTAAACCCGTACCTGCAGGTATCAAATGACCCACAATTACGTTCTCCTTTAGGCCTCGGAGGAAGTCGATTCTACCACTAGATGCTGCATCTGTCAAGACCCTTGTTGTCTCTTGAAAAGATGCCGAAGAAATGAAACTCTCCGTCGTGAGTGACACTTTTGTAATACCTAACAACAGTGATGTTGCCTGTGCTGGTTTACCTTTTTTCTTAATGACTACCTCGTTCGCCTTATTAAATGTAACACGGTCAACTTGTTGTCCAATAAGAAATTCCGTGTCCCCTGAGTCTTCAATCTTAACTTTCTTAAGCATTTGAGAAATAATCAATTCAATATGTTTGTCATTAATACGCACACCTTGAAGACGATATACTTCCTGAACTTCATTAAGAAGGTATTCTTGAAGAGCTTTATCCCCACATACTTTCAAGATATCATGTGGTACAACAGGTCCATCTGTTAACTGTTGTCCCGCATAAACACGGTCATCCTTATATACGTTTGGATGTTTACCATGTGGGATTGTATATTCTGCTTCCATTCCTGTAGAACTTTTAACAATAATAGTTCTACGTCCTTTTTTATCTTCACCAAACTCACAGATACCATCGATTTCACTAATAACCGCTGGATCTTTAGGTTTACGTGCTTCAAAAAGTTCCGCAACGCGCGGTAAACCACCCGTAATATCACGAGTTTTACCAGCACCACGAGGAATCTTTGCAATAATATCCCCAGCGTCAATTGTTTGTTTATCACTAACCAAAACATGTGCGCCGATAGGAATTGAATAAATACCTGCTACTTCTTGCCCATCAATCGTTAAAATAACTTGTGGATGATATTCTTGTCTATGCTCTACAACCACACGTTCTGTAACACCCGTTACAGGGTTTGTTTCTTCCTGAACAGTTACATCTGGGATAAGATCTTCAGAACTTACAACCCCTTTAACCTCAGAAATAATTGGAACCGTATATGGATCCCATGTTACAAAAATATCATCTTTATTAACATCTCCCCCGTCGGTAATCTTAATAGATGCCCCTTGAGGTAATTGATAGCGTTCAAATTCTCTACCATATTCGTTGTTGATACTAATAGAACCGTTACGGTTAAGAACAATATACTCTTTCCCTTTTTGTACAACACGAAGTTGGTGATACTTAAGTGTACCCGTATTCTTCGCTTTAAAGAATGAGTTCTCAATCGAACGTGACGCTGTACCACCAATATGGAATGTACGCATCGTTAACTGTGTACCAGGCTCTCCAATACTCTGTGCTGCAATAGTACCAACCGCTTCACCAATCTCAACTAAACGTTGAGTCGCTAAGTTTTTACCATAACATTTCGCACAAACACCACGTCCAGTTTCACACGTTAGTACACTACGGATTCTTACTTTCTCAATACCTAAATGTTCAATCAATTCTGCTGTTTCTTCTGTAATTACATCACCAGCTTCAACAACTCGTTGATCAGTAACGATATCTACAATACTGTCTAAAGCTACGCGCCCTGCAATACGTTCTTTTAAACTTACAACTAACTCGTCACCTTCAATAATAGCAGCTACTGTAATTCCATTTAATGTTTCACAATCAAGTTCAGTAATAACAACTTCTTGAGCAACATCAACTAAACGACGCGTTAAATAACCCGCATCTGCTGTTTTAAGTGCTGTATCGGCTAAACCTTTACGTGCACCATGCGTTGAAATAAAATACTCAAGTACTGTTAAACCTTCACGGAATGAAGCAGTAATAGGATTCTCAATAATCTCCCCAGATGGCTTAGCCATAAGACCACGCATACCTGATAACTGACGAATCTGAAGACGTGAACCACGTGCACCAGAGTCAGCCATAATATATACTGGGTTAAATTGATTCATTTGTTTGAAAACTAGATCAGATAAAACTTCTGTCGTATGCGTCCAAACATCGATAATCTTGTTATAACGCTCACGACCAGTAATAATACCTTTATGGTATTGGTCTTCTACTTTAGAAACTTCTGCTTTAGATTTGTCTAAAATAGATCCTTTCTCAGCTGGAATAATCATATCATCAATACTGATTGAAACTCCAGATGCTGTAGCGTTCTTAAATCCAATTTCTTTTAAGTCATCAAGCAATTTAATTGTCGCTGCTTGACCAAAACGATTATAACAATCTGAAATAACCGCACCAATTTTCTTTTTAGTAAGAAGATCATTAACAAAACCATAGTTTTTTGGAAGTATTTCATTGAACAAAACACGCCCTACCGTTGTTTCAATAATAATATTTTTAAAAACTTCGTCTTTCTCTTCTTCTTTCTCGCCTTTTAAAGCTGCTTCTTGCGAAATGATAAGAGATGGTTTTTCTTCACCCCACACTGGACGGTCTAAACTTAATTTAATACGCTTATGAAGATCAAATAAACGATCGTTATAAGCAATAATAACTTCATCTTCAGTAGCAAATACTTGTGGGCTATCACCCAAAGTAGCATCTTCGCTTGTTAAATAATAAAGACCCAAAACAACGTCTTGCGATGGTGAAATAACCGGTCGTCCGTCCGCAGGTGAGAATAAATTATTAACTGATAATATTTCCAAACGACATTCCATTTGTGCTTCAAGTGATAGTGGCACATGTACCGCCATCTGGTCACCGTCAAAATCAGCGTTAAACGCCGCACATACTAATGGATGTAATTTAATAGCTTTTCCTTCGATAAGAATTGGGAAAAATGCTTGGATACTTAACCTATGTAAAGTCGGTGCACGGTTAAGCATAATTGGATGATCACGAATAACTTCATCTAAAATATCCCAAACTTCAACTTTAGCACGCTCAACCATACGCTTTGCACCTTTAATAGTGTGCACGTATCCTTTTTCACGTAACTTACGAATAATAAATGGTTCAAATAGCTCAAGAGCCATTTTCTTAGGTAAACCACATTGGTGTAATTTTAAACTTGGTCCAACAACAATAACTGAACGACCAGAATAATCTACACGTTTACCAAGTAAATTCATACGGAAACGACCTTGCTTACCTTTAAGCATGTCAGACAATGACTTAAGTGGACGGTTACCTGAACCCAATACTGGACGTCCGTGACGACCATTATCAAGTAAAGCATCAACCGCTTCTTGAAGCATCCGTTTCTCGTTACGACAGATAATCTCTGGCGCTTTTAAATCCATTAATTTCTTTAATCGGTTATTACGATTAATAACACGACGATATAGATCGTTTAAATCTGATGTTGCAAATCGTCCACCTTCAAGTGGTACAAGTGGTCTTAAATCCGGAGGAATAACAGGAAGTACATCTAAAACCATCCACTCAGGACTGTTTGGTGATGTACGAAAATCATCAACTATTTTAAGCGTTTTAGCGATTTTCTTAGCATTTGTCCCTGCAGGATTTGCTTTTTCAAGATCAGCACGTAATTTCTTACATAACTTATCTAAATCTAAATTCTTTAAAATCTCACGCACAGCGTCTGCACCAATCTTTGCTTTAAAAGATCCGCCAAACTTAACCAATGCTTCTTGATATTCATCTTCATTTAAAAATTGATTCACTTTTAAAGATGTATCACCCGCATCAATTACAATATATTCTTCATAATAAATTAATTTCTCAAGATCACGTAACGTTGTTTGTAATAAAGCAGCCAAACGTGATGGTACGGCTTTATAAAACCAAATATGAGTAACAACACATGCTAAATCAATATGCCCCATACGTTCACGACGTACAGATGATTTAGTTACAGTTACACCACAACGATCACAAGTAATACCTTTAAACTTAATACCTTTGTATTTACCACATGAACATTCCCAGTCACGCACAGGCCCAAAAATCTTTTCACAAAATAAACCATCTTTTTCAGGCTTAAGCGTTCGGTAGTTAAGCGTCTCCGCTTTCTTTATGATACCTGAAGACCACGCACGGATTGTATCTGGATCAGCAATCTGAATCGTAATTCTATCTTGGTTGATGATATCTTGATTTTTATCACTCATATCGATTAAGCCCTTTTTAATTTATCTAATAGTTTCTCTTTAGGAGCTTTCGCCGGTGCTTCTTCCCCGGCTCTTAACATTTTTATATCTAAACAAAGTCCTTGAAGCTCTTTCACAAGTACATTGAAAGATTCTGGTGTTCCAGGCTCAAGTTTTTGTTGTCCCTTAACAATAGCTTCATACATACGACTACGTCCAGCTACATCATCAGACTTAACCGTTAACATTTCCTGTAATGTATACGCCGCACCATAAGCTTCAAGTGCCCACACCTCCATCTCACCAAAACGCTGCCCACCAGAATGTGCTTTTCCACCAAGTGGCTGTTGTGTAACAAGTGAATATGGTCCAATTGAACGTGCATGAATTTTTTCATCAACAAGATGGTTAAGCTTAAGCATGTAAATTATACCAACTGTTACTCTTTGGTGGAAACGTTCACCTGTATAACCATCATACAATACTGATTTACCATCTTCTGGTAAGCCAGCTTCTTTTAAACATTCACGAATCTGTGCTTCAGTACAACCATTAAAAACTGGTGTCTCAGCATGGAAACCTAATGCTTTTGCAGCCCAACCTAAATGTGTTTCAAGTAGCTGTCCAGCGTTCATACGAGAAGGTACACCAAGTGGATTAAGACAAATATCAACTGGAGTTCCATCTTCTAAATAAGGCATATCTGCTTCTGGTAAAATACGAGAAACAATACCTTTATTACCATGACGCCCTGCCATCTTATCACCCTCAGATAACTTACGTTTTGTTGCTACATACACAATCACTCGCTTTAAAACACCCGCTGGCAATTCATCACCACGCTTAACACGTTCAATTTCATGAATTTCTTCCTCAACAAACTCAGAAATTTTATCATTGTAAAAACGAACAATCTCACGTTCTTCAGATTCTTCTTCAAAATCTTCTAAACGTACTTTTGTAAGTTTTGTTTTTGCAATACCTAATAATTCTGAAAGCTTAGATGCTTTTTCTTCTTCAGTAGATTTAATTTCAGACACGTAATATGCTTTAATTCTTTCAACTGCTTCGCCTTCTTTTAATTTATCTGCTTTAGATTTACGACCGCGCTCATTACGTTGGAAAATCTCAGTATTAACAACAACACCTTCGATTCCAGGAGATAGTTTTAACGATGTATCGCGAATATCTGCTGCTTTTTCACCAAAGATAGCTCTTAATAAGCGCTCTTCTGGTGATAATTCTTTTTCACTTTTAGGTGTTACTTTACCAACTAAAATATCACTAGTTTTAACATCAGCACCGATACGAATAATACCACCTTCATCTAAATTAACTAAAGCTTCTTCACTTACGTTTGGAATATCTCTAGTGAGTTCTTCATTTCCGAGGCGTGTCTCACGACATTCTATTTCAAACTTCTCAACGTGAATAGATGTAAAAGCATCTTCACGTACAATATTTTCGTTAATAAGAATCGAATCCTCAAAGTTAAATCCACGCCATGCCATGAAAGCAACAAGCACATTACGCCCTAAAGCTAAACGACCATTTTTAGTTGCAATACCATCAGCAATTACTTGACCTGCTTTTACTTTTTCGCCGATTTTTACAAGTGGTGTTTGGTGAATACATGTGTTTGCATTTGTTCTTTGATAAGTACGTAATTCATACACCGTCTCACCAATAACAATTTCACTAGCATCAACAGCTGTTACTTTTCCAGCTTCTTTTGCAATCACAACAACGCCTGAATCACGTGCAGCTTTACCCTCC
>JBLINE010000046.1:0-6639 GCA_047638895.1 Lysobacterales bacterium | reverse complement strand
AATATGAGGATCGGATCTAAAATAAGATTTAATATCGACGATCCTGCCATAACCATCGCTGGCCAAAACATATCTCCAGTAGCACGGACAATATAATTACCTACAATTGGAATAATTAGAAAGCCTATTCCTAGATACCAAACATTCATATAAGCACTAATCAAAGGCAAAGTATCATCTCCGGCACCGAGTAATGAAAACAAAGGTTCCGTCGTTAAATAACCTATAACAATAAAAACAACAGCCAAAACAAATGATAATATTAAAGCACTTATCGTTAAGTTCTGAATTTCCTGATGATTATCTTCACCAATGGCCCGCGAGACAACTGATGATGCTCCAATGCCGAGTCCGATAGCTAGATTAGTGACAACCATTACTACAGGAAAAGTGAAACTAATTGCGGCTAAATGTGTCGTCCCAAGCTTTGCGATAAATATCGTATCAATTACATTAAAGGCCATAATCGCAAGTATGCCCCAAATCATGGGCACAGTTAATCTAAACAAAAGTGGACCCACTGGACCTTCAATTAATTTAGCTTTATTTTGTGTTTTATCTGACATCTTAAAAAACAATTAAATAATGTAATTAAACTAATGAAAATAAATAACCTAATAAACCACTCACAGGTATTATGAGAAGAATATTTGGTTTCTTGAAACAAAAGACATATACCATCATAACAACAGCAATGAGTGTTGTCTTAACATCAACAACCGATATACGTGTTAATTGAAATAATACAGATACCATAATACCAACAGCGGCTACATTTATAGCATCAAGAAAACATCCTAAGATATTACTCTTACGTATCTTCTTAATAAACGGTGAGGTAATCATGACAAAAACAAAAGATGGTAAAAACATCCCTAATGTTGCATAAACAGCCCCCGCAACCCCTGCTAATTGAAAACCGACACATGTTGCCGTCGTGAGTATTGGGCCAGGTGTCATTTGCCCAATCGCAATAGCATCAAGTAATTGCTGTTGTGTCAGCCATCCTAAAGAATCAATTAACTCACCTTGCAAATATGCGATTAATACGTAACCACTTCCAAAAAGAATTGATCCTACCTTAAGAAATACTAAAAATAGGGGTAATGATGCTACTTTTAAAGTATTTGATTTAAAGAACTTTTTATTACCATACAACCAAACAGTCCCAACTAACCCACTCATAAGTAATGCCAATACTTCATTCATCCCGTATAACGACAACCCCATTGACGCAATACCAATAACGCCTAAGAGGCGCGTCGTAACTGCCTTCTTCCCTAACTTTAAAACAGCTTGGAGAATAATAACTAAAATACCTGCACGAATACCATAAAAGACAGCATCAAATTCAGGTAAATAATTAAACGTAATATAAAGATACGTAAGTATCCCCGTCAATACTGCGGCAGGAGTAATAAAACAAACACCAGCAACTATCAGTCCTAACATACCACCACGTAGGTATCCTACATGCATGGCCATTTCTGTAGAATTAGGTCCTGGTATTAAATTAGTGACACCGATAAGATCTAAGAACTCTTCATGAGACATCCATTTACGTTTCTGGACACATTCATCTTCCATCATCGCAATATGCGCAACTGGACCACCAAAAGCAAAACATCCGAGTTTAAAAAATAATTGAGCAATTTCAAATATATGACTCATAACCTAAGTTCTTCCTCACTTGCAGCATGTTTCTTTAAAATCTCAAGTGGTACTAGTTGTAACATTGATTCATCACTGGCAGATAATACAACTTTTGGGGCTACTCCTGCTTCGTATGCTTGCACCCAACGTTGTGCACATAAACACCAACGATCTCCAGCAATAAGACCAGGAAATTCATACTCTTCTATCGGGGTTGATAAATCATTACCTGCTGATTTTGAAAATTCTAGAAACTCATCTGTCATCTCAACACAAATTGTATGTTGCCCTAAATCAGATGGCACCATACGACAATACCCATCACGCATATATCCCGTAATTGGAAATTTACAACAAGCCTTTAAAGGCCCACCCAAAACATTTTTACCAAATTCCATAAGTATCCTTCATTATAGATATTATTTATAAAGTCTAGGTAATCGATTACCTAAATTACATACAATTTCATAGTTGATAGTACCCGCATGACTTGCTAATTCATCAGCCGTTATCTCTTCTTTACCTTGTTTACCCAAAATAACAACTACTGCACCTGGATGAACACTTTTTAAGTGTGTCACATCTACCATAATTTGATCCATCGTCACTACTCCAACAATGGCACAACGGGTGCCTTGAATGAGCACATCACTTTTGTTTGAATAGGAGCGTGAATAACCATCATTATACCCAATTGGAATAGTGGCAATACGCATATCAGACTTGGTAAAGAAAGTCCGTCCATAACTAATGCTTTGCCCACGATCAACATCTTTAACAAAGATAACTTTGGACTTAATACTCATAGCAGGTTTAAGTTTTATCTTCTTATGTAAACTCTTATGCGGGTATAAGCCATACATCATTAATCCTGGTCGAGCTAAATTTAGTACATGCGTTTTATATCCTGCGAGCCCCATACTATTAGCTGCATGAATATATGGAATAATAAGTCCCTGCTTATCAAAGTAAGTAACTATGTCATAAAAAAAAATTAATTGTTTTTGTGTAAAAGATTTATCAGTATCGGCTGCTGGAAAATGCGTCATCAAACCTACAATACGTAAATTATTAAGCTTAGAAACTTTTAAAATAAATTCACGGGCATTTTTATGAAAGACACCTAAGCGCCCCATGCCTGTATCAACTTTAATATGTATATCCACATATTTTTTCTTCTTACCCGCTTGCTGATTTAGTTGCTTAGCAAAGTTCAATGAACAAACTGTTGGCATTAAGTTATACGTGATAAATAAGTCAATATTTTCTAATAATGCCGTTTCAAATAAAAGAATTGGTCTTTTCAACTTACTTTTTCGTAAAGCAATTCCTTCACTTAAATCCGATACACCAAAGAACCCAACCCCTTCTTTATCTAAAACTTCAGCTACTTTTATCATGCCATGCCCATAAGCGTCTGCTTTGATAACACTTAAAAGTTCTGGAGGATTACGAGGCTTAGGACGTGTAGGTAGAGAAAATTGATAATTGGTAAGAATTAACTTTTTAAGCTGCTTAATATTCAATCGCACAGCTTTTAAATCAATAAGACAATGTGTTAAAAATATTTGAGGCTGTTTAAGTGGCATATTATTTATTAACAGTTACTTTATTCACCTGACAATCATCAGGATATAAATATAATAGCTCAAGCGAATCAACATCATCATATCCTTTAGAATTAGCTACCTTAGTGGCAAAACCAACAAAGTTCTTCGCCTGCGGCGTGTATAGTTTTTCTTTATCAATAATAGTAAACTTAACACTAATATCATCTGCAAAAACAATCGCGCCATCACCAATAAATAATGTATCTTTAGGTGCTTGGGTAACAACTTCTTTAATCGACGATAACTTATAATCAGAATTAAGCGTAATTATACCGTTTTCTTTTTTATAAAAGGCTGAGTAAACCAATTGCCTTTTAGCATCAACAACAACGCATAAATTCGTAAAACTTTGCTTCACGTTAAAAGCAATAGCATCCAAACTCATGCAAGCGATTACAGGCTTATTTAAGGCAAATGCAAGTCCTTTAATTGTCGCCATCCCAACACGTAACGAAGTAAACGCCCCTGGACCACGTCCAATAGCAAAAGCATCAATATCTTGGATGCGAAGGTTATGCTTCTTTAATTGCGTATCAATCAACGGAATAATTTTATGATTCATCATACGTTGCATATACGTATTACTATAAGAAAGTACTTTGCCATCTTTGGAAATAGCAATGCTCAATGTTCGTGATGAAGTATCAATAAGTAATAGTGTCATAATAATATTGTATTTAATTCAGTTTCCCTAAAACTTCTTTATATCGTGTGCCCTTCGCTGATATCTTAATCGTACGTCCACCTTGTTTACGATGTAAGATATTAACCTTCAAATATTCTTTAGGTAAATCATTTCCTAAACGCTCTGGCCACTCGACAAAAGAAATACCATCACCATACAAAAACTCTTCAAACCCTGTTGTATGAATTTGGTCCAAGTTCTCAAGACGATAGAAATCAAAATGGTAGACTTCTGTCTTACCTGGATAAATATTTAAAATAACATACGTTGGACTATTCACATTACATTCTTTTATACGAAACTGCTTAGCTACACCTTTAACAAAAGTAGTCTTCCCCGCCCCTAAATCACCGTATAAACAAATAATGTCGCCTGGACTTAAATGTTTAGCTAACTGAGAAGCCACACTTTTTGTTTTATCTTCTGTATCCGCAATAATAGTATGCATCTTAAAAGTGTTGAAATCCTTTGCGTGATAAGTCTTTACGCTTCCAATCCTTATCAATAATACAAAACTTATCTTTTTTCTCTCGAATCTCACCAATACGGTAAAATTTTTCGCCTAAGTTACGTTTCAATAACTTATCAGCTTTCTTAGCCGATAATGTAAATAACAATTCAAAGTCTTCACCATCATAAAGTGCATCCGCAATTGTTACATCCTTATGCAATGGAATCGATTCTTCAAAAACATGTGCCCCAACATTACTAGCTTCTAAAATATCAATCATTGAACTTGGCTTATAATACTTAACTAAATATTTAGATTCTTTAACACGTGGTACAAAATTAAGATGGCGTCCACTTTTAAGTGATCCACCTAATTTACCTGTTACAAAAATTTGATCACCTACGCGTGCACCACTACGTTTAATGACATTCTTAAGTTCAACTTCACCAGTTAAGGCAATATTTAAAATCAATTTATCACTTTTAACTGTATCCCCACCAACAATCGCTACATTATACTTTCGTGCCAATAAATTAATACCGGCATAAACTTCTTTAATAAATTGTTTACGTGTTTGTCCTGATACGCCGAGTGAGACAAGCGCATGCTTAGGCGTCCCACCCATCGCGGCAATATCACTAATACTACACGCGAGGCATTTATACCCAATAGCTTTCGCTGCTGTATCTTTAGTAAAATGAACATCTTCAACTAGCATGTCAGTCGTAAGAAGTAACTTACGTGTCGGCGTGTAGGATACAACAGCTGTATCATCTCCAATACCTTCAATAACTGAAGCCGTATCTGTTAAGCGTGTTTTTATAAAGTCAATTAGGCCAAATTCGCCCATTTTAGACAATCGAGATTTCATACTTTCAATACTTTACGAATTTTTGCTTTATTTGGTTTTTCAATAATACCGTGTTCAGTAACAATTGCTGTAATTAAAGAGTTTTCTGTCACATCAAAAGCAGGATTAAATACTTTCACATTCTTTGGCGCTGTTTGCACTGAACGAAAATTAATAACTTCATCTTTTGATCGTTGCTCAATTGGAATTTGTGAACCATTATCAATTGCCATATCAAAGGTTGATTGTGGTGCCACAATATAAAATGGCACTTTATGATGCTTAGCAAGTACAGCTAACATGTATGTCCCAATTTTATTTGCCGAATCACCATTTGATGCCACACGGTCTGCACCTGTGAAAATCGCATCAATCTTACCTTGCTTCATAAGTGTTGCTGCCATATTATCGCAAATTAATGTCGTATCAATTTTAGACTTAGTAAGTTCCCAGGCCGTTAGTCGCGCGCCTTGAAGCAATGGTCTTGTTTCACAAGCATAAACACTAAACTTTTTTTTCTTCTTCTGTGCAGAATAAAAGACACCTAAAGCTGTCCCATAGTCAACAGTCGCAAGTGCCCCGGCATTACATACCGTTAATACATTCATACCACTTTTAATTAAAGTCGCACCATAGTCACCCATACGTCGACAAACTACACGATCTTCCTCAAAGATAAACATTGCCTTATCTTTTAAAAGCTTCTTAATTTGCGTTACAGAAGCATCTGGATTACTATCAAGCACTGCTTTCATTTGCGCTAAAGAATTAAATAAATTTACAGCCGTTGGCCGTGATGAGGCTAAGTATTCAGACACTTTTAAGATATGCTTATCAAAAGCTATTCGTGTTTTTCCTTTAAATGATTTAATACCAAGTAATACACCAAATGCCGCTGCTGCACCAATAGCTGGTGCACCACGTACACTTAAGCACTTAATAGCATCCCAAAGTGACTTTACATCACGACACATCAAATATTGTAATTTATTAGGTAATAACGTTTGATCAATAAGTCTCACCGATCCGTTAACCCATTTAATTGTTTCAATTAACATCTATTCTCCTACATCGTAATATTTTATATAATCTTAATTAAGAAGTTGTAGTACTGCTGTACAACTTTTACCCCATAGTAATATTATTATCTTGATTAAATATTTGGCGCTAAGAACTTTTGGGAAACGTCACAAAGCGAGTTTAATTTTTTAAATATTCTATATCATTACTGTTAAAAAATTACTGTCTGAGCGACTGATGTTTTCCAAAAATACTGCGCATTAGTACAATACTCCTAAATATCACCCTTAAGAAATACAAATACACTCTCGCTGACCTTGAGAGTTAATTACTTCGTCCACCTCATCACTCGCTCTAGCTCGGGATTCGA
>JBLINE010000045.1:0-6660 GCA_047638895.1 Lysobacterales bacterium | reverse complement strand
TAAAATGAATTATTATGAAAGACCTAGACGTAATTCTTGAAGGCATTGTTGAAGATTTTGATGCGCGCTATGATCCCGATGCTTATCATTTTGTTATGGAGGCATTGAATTATACGCAAAAGCGTTTTTCTGCGCCTAAGCATGTAACAAGTGCGGAAGTATTACAGGGTGTACGAGAACTCTTATTGCGTAAATATGGGCCATTAACAATAACTGTACTTAAGCATTGGGGTATTCATACTACAGAAGATGTGGGAAATATTATTTTTAATTTAGTTGAGAATCATGTGTTAACTAAAACTACAGAAGATAACATTGATCAGTTCCGTAATGGTTTTGATTTTGATGAAGTATTTACTGAAGGTTACCGTAAGCAACTACATAAACGTGTCTCACGAATGAAATAGACTTCTTATAAATATATGATTATGAGTACTTGTTTATAAGGTTTTGTCATCATGACAAAGCCTTCTTTTTTTGCTAAGCTAACTTCCATGAAAGATTCAATGTCATCAACATCAATTCAATTTATAAAAGGGGTTGGGCCTGCTAAGGCACAATTACTTTCCAATCTTGGTATTGAAAATATCGAAGATGTTTTTTATTTATTTCCAAGTAGATATGAGGATCGACGTAAAATGTTGTCGATTGAGCAAGCAATCGTTGGTCAATTTCAAACAATTAAGGGAAAAGTTGTTTCTGTTAAAGGGCGTCGTACCTCGGGACGTAAACATATAACCGAAGTTGTGCTAAAAGACGTAAGTGGACGTATTGTTTGTACTTGGTTTAATCAGCCTTATTTGGAAAAGAGTTTTCATAAGGATAAGACGATTATTTGTTATGGTAAAGCGGATAAGTTTAAGAATCGATTACAAATGGTTTCCCCAGAATATGAGGTGCTTAGTGATGATGCCTCAAAAGCTTCTTTGAGTTTAAATCGTATTGTTCCTATTTATCCTCTCACTAAAGGTATTTCACAAAATTTCTTACGCAAATTAATTGATACGTGTTTAAAAGAACATCTAAGTGAGATGAAAGATGAGCTTGGTTCACAATTACGTAAAAAATATAAATTGGCTCATATTTCAAAAAGTATTGAAGCATTACATTTCCCCGCAAAGATGAAGGATCATGATGAGGCCATACGGCGTGTATCTTTTGAAGAGTTTTATTTTTTTCAAATATGCGTTATCTTAAGGCGTTTAAGTATTGTACTTAAAGAAGGAACAGCACATAAAGTTACTGATTCGAAAACTTCAAAATTCATTAAAGGGTTTGGATTTGATTTAACGAATGCTCAAAAAAAAGTAATACGTGAAGTTCGTGATGATATGGCAAAACCATCGCCGATGTTAAGGTTATTACAAGGAGATGTTGGTTCGGGTAAAACGGTTGCGGCATTGTTTGGATGTTATAATGCTTATCTTAACAAGAAACAAAGTGCGATCATGGCGCCAACGGAGATCTTGGCTCGACAACATTTTGAAAGTATTAAAAAAGCAATTGTTGATGGGCCTATAAAGGATGCTCAAGTTGCCTTGCTTGTTGGCAGTATGAAAAAGAAAGAAAAAAATACTGTGCTTGGCGCAATTGAACGTGGGGATGTTGATATTGTTATAGGTACGCATTCTTTGATTAGCGAACAAACTCAATTTAAAGATTTAACATATGTAGTTGTTGATGAACAACATAAGTTTGGGGTAAGACAACGCGCTATCCTTTCTGAAAAAGGAAATAATCCTGATGTGTTGATTATGACAGCGACACCTATTCCAAGGACATTGTGTATTACGCTCTATGGTGATTTGGATTTATCAATTATTGATGAAATGCCTAAAGGGCGGGGCAAAGTACATACTAAGAAATTTGGGCATGGTGGGGTTGAGACGGTTTATGGATTTGTACGTTCTAAGGTTAAAGAGGGGCGGCAGGTGTTTTTTGTGTATCCTATTATTGAAGAATCTGAGATCCTTGATTTAAAAGCGGCTGAGGATATGTACGCCCAATTTAAGACGGAAACCTTCAAAGACTTAAAAATAGGGATTGTACATGGAAAGTTGAAAAGAGACGAGACTGATGTTATCATGGGGAGGTTTCGCGCAGGTGAAATTGATATTTTGATTGCAACGACAGTAGTTGAAGTTGGGGTTGATGTGGCTAATGCGACGGTTATGGTAATTGAGAATGCTGAGCGTTTTGGTTTGTCGCAGTTACATCAATTGCGTGGGCGTATTGGGCGTGGTGAACATGAAGGGTATTGTTGTTTGGTTTCTGATCCTACGACTGAAGAAGGTATTAAGCGACTTAAGGCATTAGTTTCTACAACAGACGGATTTAAGATTGCACAGAATGATTTGGAAATCAGAGGTCCAGGGCGATATTTTGGGCGCCATCAACATGGGTTAAATGAATTACGTGTGGCAAATCCTATTACGCAATTAGATATTTTAAAACTTGCACGGGAAGAAGCGCTACTTGTTACAAAGAAAGATCCGTATTTAGAACATGCTGGTAATCGTAATATTAAACGTGTTATTTTTAGGCGTTATCCAACATTCTTAACTGATGTTGAGGCCGGTTAATATAAAAAAAATAAGTAAGTTGAGATTTAATAAATCTGAAAGCAACAAATGAATACACATGGGATAAAGTACGTAACAAAGAACTTCTAAGCGAGATAGGAGTTTCTTTTGAGGCTGCGATAGTTGCGATTAACGACGGGAAGCTCATAGTTATTGTCGAAGATTCAAGAACTGATACGTATGATTATTGATAAATATTTCTAGTAGCTATTAATAAAAAAATATATCTATTACCTTTTTTAGAGTCTAAAGAATCTGTGCAATTAAAGAAAATGTATATATCATAAAAATTAACGGCTATTTATTTAACGGGGAAAAACATGAAGATGAGTCAAGAATAAAAACGGATGCTTGATGCAATTGAGCAGGGACAGTGGGATATGCAACAAGGATTTGATGATACTAAGAAACGCTATGAATCCTATGCACGTGAAACAATTAAGAATGATGAACATTTAAAGAAGTTTAAAAACAGGTTGAAAGACTAATTAGTAAAAGGATATAAATGAAAATAATAGGTGGTAAATATCGTGGGCGTAATATTTTTATGCCAATTGAAATTCGTCCAACGAAAAATATGGCACGTAAAGCTGTGTTTGATTATATTGGGCATGACCTTGAAGGAATTACATTTTTGGAACTTTTCGCAGGTAGTGGTGCAGTTGGCATTGAAGCTTTGTCGCGTGATGCACAAAAGGTAGTTTTTATTGAAAAAGACCCTAAATGCTATGATGTGATTCAAGAGAACCTAGATTTGCTAAAGATAGATGAATCTGATGCCAAAGTTAAGATTCTTAATCAAGATGCTTATATGGGAATTAAGATGCTGGCACACAAAAAAGAGCAATTTGACGTTGTTTTTGCCGATCCTCCATATAATGAAGACAAGGCCAAAAAAGCCTTGAAAGTACTAGAGGGCTATGATATATTACACGCCAATTCGCTTCTTATACTAGAAACTCATAGAAATGAAAGTCTGCCTAAGCAATGTGGTAGATTTTTACTTTTTAAGGAGAAAGTATACGGGTTAGCAAAGCTTTGGATATATAAGGTGCAAGAGTAATAAAGTGTTGTGCGCGTAAAGTTTAGTAAATGTAATCGAGGGTAATAGTGGGTAAAAAAGCAATATATCCAGGTAGTTTTGATCCCGTTACGTTTGGTCATGTAGATTTGATCGAGCGTGCGAGTTTGATCTTTGATGACATTGTTATTGCGGTAGCTAATAACTTATCCAAAGAGCCGTTGTTTACAACGGAGGAACGTGTGGATATGTTAAAGGAAGCAACTAAAGATATTAAAGGTGTTCATATTGAGACTTTTGATGGATTAGTTACAGAATATGCAGAGAGACAGGGTTCGAATGTATTGATTCGTGGATTACGTATGCTTTCTGATTTTGAATATGAGTTACAAATGGCGTTAATGAATCGTCGTTTAAAAAATACGATTGAAACATTATTTTTAATGCCATCAGAAGGGTATGCGTTTATTTCCTCGTCATTGATAAAAGAAGCTACGACACTCGGTGCTGATGTTACAAGTTTTGTGCCTGAATATGTGGCGGGTAAGTTAAAAGATAAGTTAGGTAAATAAATGTACGCTAGTAGTATATTTAATGCGGGTGTGTAGAGCGATGAAATTTAAAATTAAAGACATTGAGGGCGATGGCATAGGATTTCACGAAGAGATGTCACATGAAGTGATTGGGACGCGTGAAGATGATCAATTACGGTTTGTGGCGCCAGTAAGTGTTGAGGGTCACATAAGTAAATTAGATAGTTTAGTTATGGTTGAGTGTCATGTGAGTGGACGTTTATCAGGGCTATGTGCGTACACGATGGCGATTACTGAGCAAGATTTTGATCATGATATTAGATTTGATTTCGATGTTGAGAAACGTGATCAAGAAATAGATTTAGAGGAAGATTTACGCCAAGAAATTATGATTGGTTTACCTTTACGTGTTGAATCAGTTGGTGGGCGCGCTAAGGCATTAAGTGAGCTTGAAAAGAAAAAAACATTTTTTAATATAAATGATTCTGATTTGGCGAATAAAGGTATTGTTAAAGACAATGATACACATCAGCCATTTAAAGACTTAGATATTGATTTAACCGACTAATAAGTTGAGCATTTGCTTGACAGAAGATACTTAAAACATAAGATAGACACAACGCAAAAGGGGCAAATAATGGCACATCCAAAAAGACAACATTCTAAACAACGCGGGCGTAAGCGACGTACTCACCAAAAAGGTGGCGTGGAGTTTGGAAACTTATCACCAGCTGGAAGCAGCATGGGATACAATCATGGTGTAGACCCTATTACAGGAATGTATAAGGGTGTACAAGTTATTGATGTTACACCAAGAGCTAAAAAAGAAGTAGCAGAGTAATTTTTAGTAATTTAGAATTTATAAAATAAGATTCAGAGTTAATCATTAATTCTGGATCTTATTTTTAGATTTAACACTTTCAATTCAAGTTCTTCAGATTGGAGCAGGCGTTTGAAAATAGTTGTTGATGCAATGGGCGGTGATCATGCGCCAGAGGCTATTATAGCTGGTGTTGTCGATGCTTTAAATGAATTTGATGTTTCCATTGCGCTTGTAGGGATTGAATCCCGCGTACGCGATGAACTTAAGAAATATTCTTACGATGAATCTCGTGTTGAGATTATCCATGCCGATCAAGTTGTAGAAATGAACGATCCGGCAGCTTTTTCTATCCGTAAAAAGAAAAATTCTTCTATCTCTGTTGGTATTGATTTACTTAAAACCGATGGCTATGATGCTTTTGTTTCTGCAGGTAACACAGGAGCGGTTGTTGCAGCGTCGACTATTAAACTGCGCATGCTTAAAGGTGTAGATCGTCCAGCGATCGGTATTACACTTCCAACCTTAAATGGATTTTCATTTCTTATTGATGTAGGGGCTAACACGGCGGCTAAAGCTGAGAACTTAAAGCAGCAAGCGATTATGGCACAGGTTTACATGCAAGAAGTGCTTAATATTAAAAAGCCTACTGTTGGGTTGCTTAATATTGGTGAAGAGGATACGAAGGGTTCTAGTTTTGAAAAAGAAGCACATAAACTTTTAGAAGAAAGTGTTGAAGGATTTATTGGTAATGTTGAGGCGAGCGGTGTTTATAAAGGCGTAAGTGATTGTATTGTCTGTGATGGGTATACGGGAAATATTGTGATTAAAGTATCAACGGGATTACTTGAAGTAACAGGGTCGTTAATTAAGCGTGAAGTTAAAAAGAATCCAATTGCTATTTTAGGTGCGCTTTTAATGAAGAAGACACTTAAACATATTAAGAAGCATGCTGATTATAGTGAATATGGTGGAGCGCCTTTGTTGGGTGTTGATGGCATTGTTATGATTAGTCATGGCAGATCGAATCCTAAGGCAATTAAAAATGCGATTCGTGCAACTATGACAGAAGTAGAGCATGATATTAATGGGGCGATTAGTCGAGCGCTTAATACTAAATAATTATCTTTTAAATATTGAATTTATTATGACTAAAAACATTTATATAGCAGGTCTTGGTGCTTATGTGCCTAAGCGAAAACTAACTAATCAAGATCTTGAGAAGATGGTTGATACAACCGATGAGTGGATCGTAACGCGTACGGGCATCAAAGAACGACGTATTGCAGCAGCGAATGAAAAGACGAGTGATTTAGCGACCCAAGCCGCACATGCCGCGATGACGGATGCTAAGCTTGAGGTTGAAGAATTAGATTTAATTATTGTAGCGACCATTTCACCAGATAGTAACTTTCCATCTGTAGCTTGTTTGGTTCAAAAGAATATTGGTGCCGTTAATGCTGTAGCCTTTGACGTGAGTGCGGCATGTTCTGGATATTTATTTGCTTTAACAACAGCTAAAAAATATTTAGAATCAGGGCTTTATAAAAATGCGCTTGTTATTGCCGCTGAGAAAATCACATCGCTTGTTGATTGGAATGATCGTGGGACTTGTGTTTTGTTTGGGGATGGCTCAGGAGCTAGTGTACTTAAAACAACAACAGAAGATAAAGGTATTTTATCTGAGTATTTACATGCTCAGGG
>JBLINE010000044.1:0-6681 GCA_047638895.1 Lysobacterales bacterium | reverse complement strand
GAGAAAATCTACAATCTTCTCCTAACTCAAGCCGAACAACCCAAGCCTCATCAATACATGTCACCCAATCTGTATCACATGGACGTTTAACAGAAGTTGTCATACATTTTGAAAATCGACCGCCATCAAAGTTAATAAAAGCACGCACATCTTCTGTCTTTAGCGCAGCCAATAAAGCTAACTCCTCTGTGTTAGAAATCTCTTTAGTATAAAAATAACTAATAGCTGTAACGACCATGGCCACTAACACCATAAATATTATTTTATTTCTCATATTAAGCCATAGCACTTTCATGCTTAGAATCCCGTAAAAATAATACTGAGGTATTACATGAATTAGAAATTTTGCGTACTACACTAATATCTTGTGTTGTCTGCATTCCAAATATATTAATATCTGCAGTAGGTGCATCTTTAAGCGCTTGCTCGAAACTTCCAACAACAACAGAGATATCCACATCCAAAGTCATACGCATAAGTTCTTTCATACGATTTAAATAAACCTCGGCTTCTTTCTTTTCTTCATCATCATAAACCACCTGAACCAAACATACACGCCCACGCCAATTTCTTTGCAATTGTAACGTCATTAAAACAGATAAATCAATATTAGGACTTTGGCGACGAATCCATAGGTTAATTACTTGTCTTTGACTCAAGCCCACGCGCTTATCTGGATGAAACAAAACAACACCCATGCCATCTTTAGATGCTTGATCACTAAGTCTTTGTGTTGCTTCATCATTACGCACGTCTTCATCAACCAAACAAAAAAGAATATTAGGCGGAAAAAACATACCACTAATAACCTGCATAACACCTAAACTTCCCTTTAAAAAATTATCCGTACACATTACTGTTGTATCAATGAAAATATTGTCTTCTCTCAATGGTTCTGCAATCTCTGATAACATTTCTCGTTCTTCACTAATAGGTCTATCATTATCAATTAAAGAAAAAACCGTCACACGCCCTGTTGGCTTAACAATATCACCAACCATTCCAAGAACCGTCTTAAACCCTGCAGTATCACGCACTGGCACTAAAAGATTAGGTTTCCAAATTTTTGGATAATACGGCAGACGGCCTGCAGCTTTAGCGAAACGTTCCGCTAAATAAATTAACATGCCACTACGAATATCTGGTGAATACACCGTCTCTTTTTTCTTAATTAAAACCCAATATGTCAAAACAATAAGACACAAAGCAACTAAACTAAACTTTGGATCTAAAATAAACATAACCGCAATACATCCTAAAGCTCCTAAAAAAGGAACCAACCGTGACACACGAAACGTAGGACGAAAACTAATAATCCCCATTGTTTGTTCAATGAATACAGTTAAATTAATCATCCCATATGTAATCATAAAAATCATTGTTAACAATATTGCAATTTGATCTAAAGATCCAAGCATAACCGTTACAAGTGAAATTAAAGTAGTAAAAAGAACGGCTGTTGTCGGCTCTCCTTTACTATTAACTTGTTTAAATGAACTCGCCAAAGGAAAGACGCCATGTTTACTTAGCGCAAGTAACACACGCGGAGCCCCGATCATCATACTTAACGCGGATGAAACGGTTGCGCCTAATATTCCCAAAACAACAACCCAAGACCATCTCCCCATCGATACAGCAACATTCGTATTATTAATTAGTTCATCTGAAGATACATGCGTCGCAAACCAATATGCCAACACTAAATAAACAACAAAACTCACACCAATAGCAGATAATGTTCCTTTTGAAATACTAACACGTGGATCATTAAGCTCACCCGACATTGAAGCCCCCGCTAAAATACCTGTTACCGCAGGGAAGAAAATTGCAAAACTTTCCCAAAAACTAGCGCCAGTAAAACCTGCCATTGGATTAACTGGTATTTTCGGGTAATCTGCATTGCCAATAAATATAGCCACAATTGATAAAACAATCGCTACTATAATAATATACTGAATTCGAAAAGCGAGCTTAGCACTAAGATAGGCAATAACCGAAAGGCAGAACCAAACAATTAAAGCAACAAACAAAGGATCGTGCGTAGGAAAAATAAATTTCCAACACTCAGCAAAACCAGCAATATAAAAAGCAGTTGATATTGCTTGGGATATATATAGCGGAATACCAATAGCACCGCCCGCTTCAATACCAAGTGATTTTGAAATAATAGAATACGCACCACCTGCACCTATGCGGATATTACTAACAACACTCGACATCGAGAGGGTTGTTACAAGCGTGATGACGTTTGATAAAATAATAATAAGAACAGTACCTGCAAGACCTACGTTACCAACAACCCATCCAAGACGTAAATACATAATAACGCCGAGGATACTTAATAGACAAGGTGTGAATACACCTTCAAATGTAGAAAATTTTCTCATAAAATAATACTCATAGTTTATTAAAGTTTAAGAATTGTCTCTTAGCTTTCTTTTACCACTTATCTTAATCGCCAAGATTCCAATTTCATACAAAATAACCAATGGTCCAGCCATCATAAGCTGTGTAATAAAATCAGGCGGTGTTATTAATGCACTCACAATTAAAATAATAATAACGGCATAACGTCTTTTTTGTTCCAAGAATTCTGCTGTTGCAATTCCAATGTGAGCTAAAAATAATAATATTAAGGGTAATTCAAAAACAACACCAAATGCTAAGATTAACGTACCTACAAATGAAACATAATTCTTAATCGTTATCATCGGTGTAATAGACTCCGTTGCAAAGCCTAGTAGAAATTCAATCGCGATAGGAACGATGACATAATACGCAAATAATCCTCCTATAAAGAAAAGCCCTAAAGATACAGGCCCATAAAACATAATGCTTTTTGACTCCTTGGCCTTAAGACCTAACCCAACAAACCGCCATACATGAAACAAAACAACTGGCAAAGAAAAAATACAACCACTTAATATTGCCAAAATTACACGTGCAAAAAAAGCATCTGACGGTGCTGTAAAGACCAACGTTCCAACAGGTTTAATAATAAATTCTAAAATTGGATCAATAAAAACATACGCACCAATAGAACAAACAATAATTGCTAACACCGCTTGTGTCAGACGACTACGTAACTCATCCATATGTTGAAATAAAGTCATAGCCGTTTTAGTTGGCTCTAAAGAGGGCTTCATCTCACCTTTATTAGATTGTCCTTCGTGATTCATAAGTTATGACTTGGTATTTTCATCATCTTTAGATGCTTTCTTAAATTCACGCAATGCTTTTCCGATAGCATTTCCGATCTGAGGAATTTTTTTAGCCCCAAAAAGAAGTACAAAAATTAAAATAAGAATAACAATTTCTAAAATACCAATATGTCCCATAACTCTTACTCCAATACCTTCTAAAATTAGTTAATACTACAATTTGACGCCGTAGCTTACCCTTCTACCGTTTCCATACCAAATTCCCGTTTAATTTTAATCTTTGCTTCAATAAAATCTTTATGTTCCACGTTAAATAAGCCCGCGATAGTGCGAATCATTTCTAGCTCATTAGGAGAAATATTCTTATCAACACACGCTACACGAAACAAGTTCTCAATAATGCCAATCTTACATGTATCCGTTAAATTTTCTTTTACTTCTTTAGTGAAGCTATGCACATCAATACGCATTAAAGATGCCTCTTCAACAGATCTTAATACAATCGGCATATCTTCAGCGGAGATATCTCCATACTCACTAATAATTTCTTCAATTTTTTCTTTTTCTTTACATAAGAAATCGTCATCCGCCTCAGCTACAACCCAAAATAAAACCCCTAAAGCGATCAAATTATCTACACAGCCCTCACCTTGATCATCTTCTTCTCTATTAAATACACCTAATACTTTATCTTTAATTAAAATAAAAATTTCCATATAACCCTTTCTTTAAGTTTTGCGTATTGTACCGTTTTAACAAATAGATAACAAGATCCAATCTATAAATCTACTTATCTTTAGCAACAACCTTGTAGTAATCACCTTCTTCAAACACTATGTCTGGCTTAGAGACAACATAAGAAATACTATCAAACACCACATCCACCTCTACCTCACCAATAAACCTATCATTATGAAATACCGAAAGCTTTGATCCTGACAATAGGCCATTCATAGCCCCCAATGTAATAATGTATTGCGACGTCTTACGATCAACCCATAGATAACCTTCACGCTTACTAATCTGAGATTCCGTATAAACATCCATCGCCACATCAACAATACTCTTTAAAAAAATATCCTCTTCGTTATTAATATCGATAACTTCTTTGCTATCAACACCTTTCCTTCCTTTAATAGTAGGCTCATTATGTTTTCCTTCTTCATAGTGATGCCCTACACTATCTAATCTCTGTAATGATACATATTCTTTTTTAAAGGTATCGTATTGGATAAATGAATAAAGGCAAAGCAAAAGAAGCCCTGCAAGGGTAAGTGCATAAAAAAGAGGTTTTCGAGAACTATTTGGCATAATTTACACAGGCAACTGTTAATTACCTTACATAAGTTGTAACATATGCCCATTTTAAAGTCAATTAGGAGTCGTATGCGCAGCAAACGATCTCCATAGAACGCCCAGAAGGCGTTCGCACACAATCAAAAAGCGCGACGCCCCAACGCGCTTTAGTACCCAAGATTATCCTGATAAGTATCTCAAGTAAAAACTTCCGCTACCAGCCTTGAAATTATTTTCTTCCGTTTAGGAGTCGTACTGCGCAGCAAACGATCTCCATAGAACGCCCAGAAGGCGTTCGCACACAATCAAAAAGCGCGACGCCCCAACGCGCTTTAGTACCTAAGATTATCCTGATAAGTATCTCAAGTAAAAACTTAACTTTTTTCCCTCCCATCCCTTGCCACCTCAAAAAACATATGGCATACTTAAATTGAAAGAGGAGAATGGAACTGATAGCGAAAGCGGTTCGAAGGCCTATCACCTTTTTAAAAGCACTGCCCTAATACTACTTGGGTAGTGTTTTTTTATGTACTTACTTTCAAGATCACTCTAGATCAACATTAAATTCTATTTCTTCCTTAAACAACCTCAAGATTTATCTAAATCAACATGAAACCCTATCTTGTCTTTTCCTTTATTCGGTTGCATTAATAATTGTTGAATCGCTTTAAAGACGACCTCAAAGTTCTGATCATGTTCCTTAAATTTACGCTCCATTTTTTCAATTTTTACAGCCAAATCTTTATGCGTAAGCATTAATTCTCTTAATTTAGTAAAAGTCCTCATAATGGCAATATTAACCTGAATGGCCCGCTCACTATTGAGCACACTAGACAACATAGAAATGCCTTGCTCTGTAAAAACATACGGAGAATACCTTAAGCCACCCCTAGAACTTGAGGTCGCAAATTGCGACCTCAAGTTCTCATACTCTTCTTCATCCAATTGAAACATGAAATCTTCTGGAAAACGACTACTATTCCTTCTAACTTGCTCATTTAAACGTTTTGTCGGCACTCCATAAAGTTCGGCCAGATCACGATCAAACATAACCTTCTTACCTCGCAGAATAAATATCTGATTTGAGATAACCTTCTCTGGAATTATTACGTTTGGGATTGATTTTTTCTTAGACATAGACTCACTCCTTGTATTTAGGGAGAAGTCAAAATTGGGGGGATAATTAATTGGAATATTAAGGGGCAAGATACGCATATCTCACCCCTTAATGCATTTACTTCTTACCTAATAAAGCAAACATTTTACTTTTGTACGCTTCAACGCCTGGTTGGTCGAAAGGATTTACTTTAAGTAAATATCCAGACACACCTACAGCACGTTCAAAGAAATAATACAATTGACCTAAATGAAACGCATCGGCTTGGCATAATGTAATGGTCATGTTCGGCACGCCACCTTCATAATGTGCTTCTGCAGTTGCCTTGAAAGCTTGCTTATTAACATAATCAAGATCTTTAGACGCTACAATGTTAAATCCATCCAAATCATCTGCGTCTTCTGGAATCGATACTGAGTAGCGTGACTTCTCAACATCAATAAATGTTTCAAATACATTACGCATACCATCTTGCATTAATTGTCCCATGGAATGTAAGTCTGTTGAAAGCACTGTTGATGCTGGAAAAATACCTTCGCCGCCTTTACCTTCACTTTCACCAAATAGCTGTTTCCACCATTCGCTTACGTATTGCATATTGTCATAGAATGATGCTTGCATCTCAATTACTTTACCTTTTTTGTAAAGTAAGAACCGTGAAGCTGCATATTGCAGACATGTATTAGTTGTTACATCACCTGTAGCATATTCTCTTTCACCTACGCGTGCACCATCAACTAATGCTTTAATATCAACACCTGCAAGCGCTAGTGGTACAAGTCCGACTGGTGTAAGCACTGAAAAACGTCCGCCTACATCATCAGGAATTACATATGATTTATAACCCTTCGCATCAACCGTTTTGCGTAAAGCACCTTTAGCACCATCCGTTACACATATGATGCGTTCTTTCATTTGCTCTTCGCTGTATTTCTCTTTCATTAATTGTTTAATCAAACGAAAAGCAAGAGCTGGCTCAGTTGTTGTTCCTGATTTAGAAATAACAACTACCGTAAAGTTTTTATTCTTTAATTTCTCAAGTAATTGATACGTGTAATCAACACTCATATTATGTCCTGCATAATAAACTGGAAGTAATGTGTCATC
>JBLINE010000043.1:0-6726 GCA_047638895.1 Lysobacterales bacterium | reverse complement strand
CAGAACGTGGTTTTTCTAAAATAGCTGTACGAATAATATCATTAACATTTAAAATTTCATAAATAGCCTGTCGCCCATAATAACCAGTATTATTACAATGATCACACCCTTTTCCTTTATACATTTTAATCTTTGAATCATCCTTAATGTATAGTGATTGTGTTATTTCATCAACAATACCTTTCGATGGATCTTTAACTTCTTCTTTACATTTCGGACAAATAATCCTAACCAAACGTTGGGCTACAAATGCTTCAACACTTGATGCCACCAAATATGGCTCAATACCCATATCAATCAAACGCGCAATACCACTTGCCGCATCATTTGTATGTAATGTTGAAAAAACTAAATGTCCCGTCAAAGCTGTCCGGATTGAAATCTCTGCAGTCTCAAGATCTCGCACCTCACCAACCATAATAATATCAGGATCATGTCTTAAAATACTACGTAAACCCGTCGAGAATGTGAATTTTACTTTATTATTCACTTGGACTTGTGTCACACCTTCCATCTCATATTCAACAGGATCTTCAATGGTAATAACTTTAGTTTCTGAAGAGTTAATTTCATTCAAACAAGCATACAATGTTGTTGTTTTCCCACTTCCAGTTGGCCCAGTAATAAAAACAATTCCATGTGGCTTTGTAATAACCTTACGAAAGTAATCTACATCATTATTATCAAATCCTAATTTCTCCAGACTAAATAAACGTACCTTTGTTGGTAAAATACGAATAACCATACTTTCACCTCGAGGTGTTGGTACGGTTGAAATACGTAAATCTAATTGCTGTTCTTTTGTTGTTACAACAGCACTACCATCTTGAGGTAATCTTTTTTCTGTAATACTTAAATTTGCTAATATTTTAATACGTGACAAGATTGGTTGTAAAAAATGTTTTACAGAAGGTGGTAAATTTGCATCAACTAAAACACCATCCACACGATATCGAAATCTTACCTTATCACGATAAGGTTCAATATGTATATCAGTAGCGCGCTTCTTATAAGCTTCAAGTAATATCTGATTAACCAAACTTGAAACTGTAGGGTCATCTGATTTAGTCTCAATATCTTCCACCCATTGGCCAGAATCAGTTGAGGATACACGTTCTTTAGGTGTATCTTTGGTCATAATTTTATCAATAGTTTCTGAAGCAAATCCATAATGCTTTTTAAAAGCATCCGTGATTTGTGTACGTGTTGCTAAGAACACTTTTACTTCTTTACCAAAATGCATCCGGACTTCGTCTTGTGTCTTTACATTCAAAGGCTCTGCGCTTGCAATATGAAGAATATTTTTTTCAATTTTTAATGGAATAACTTTGTAATACCAAGCAAACTTTATTGGTACAGAATTAATCACACTTTTATCAAGCTTTATAGTTGATAAATCAATCGTTTGTAAGTTTAAACTTTGGGAAAGTGCAATTAAGATTTGTTTTTCGGTAACTGCACCAGTACTTAATAATGTATCTTTAAGAGAAGTTTTTGAATCAGAAATAGCACTACTATATGTTTTCAGTTCATCTTCACTAAAAACATTAAATCGAATAAGGGCTTCTTTTAGAATTTTGTCAGAATTTTCCATCGTTAGATTCGTGGAGCCTTACCAATCATGTAAAAATCTTCTTTTTTCCAATCATCATAATCACCACGTATAATACGTTCACATCCTTCAACACTATCTTCAACTGATACGTATTCACCTTTTTTACCAGTAAAAACCTCACTTACACAAAATGGCTGTGTCATGAAGTTATACAATTTTTCTGCGCGTGTAAATACAGCTCGATCTTCAGGGTTAAGTTCATCAACACCAATAACCGCAACAATACGTTTTAAAGCATTGTGTTTATTAAAATGTTGCAAGACTTCTTGAGAAACTTTAAAATGTCTTTTACCAACAATGTCAGGATCAAGATTAGTACATGTACTTACCAACGGATCAATAGCAGGATACATCCCACGTTGGACTAAATCCCTTGATAAAACAACACTCCCATCAAGATATGCAAAAATTGCAACAACAGCAGGATCAGTAAAATCATCAGCAGGTACATAAACAGCTTGAAAAGCAGTAATGGATCCACTACCTTCCACACTACGAATGCGCTCCTGAACAGCACTTACTTCTGATGCTAATGTTGGCTGATAACCTGTTTCGGCAGGAACTCGACCAAGTAAAGTTGATATCTCTTGGCCTCCTTGAATATAACGATAAACATTATCCATAAATAAAAGAACATCTTTGTTCTTCGCCTGTAAATATTCTGCTAAACATAATCCTACGTTAACAATTTCAGAACGGGCACCAGGAGGTTGATCCATTTGCCCGTAGGCAAGCATAACATTCCCTAAAAGATTAGCTTCTAAAAGCTCGTGATATAATTCATTTCCTTCACGAATACGCTCTCCAATTCCCGCAAAAACACAAGCTCCACCATGAGCCTTAACAATATTATTAATAAGCTCAAGAATAACAACTGTCTTACCACAACCAGCACCACCAAGAATCCCTGTTTTACTCCCCTTAACAAGTGGAAATAAAAGATCAAAATATTTAATTCCCGTCTCAAGAATTTCCGGTTTTTCACCTTTTTTATTAGCTAAATTAAATCCTGCTGGTTTCATTAAATAACGAATAGGTACACGATTTGGACAATCAAGTTTACCTTTATTATCTAAAGGACGTCCTACAGCATCCATAACACGGCCGAAATTACCATCACCCATTGGAATAGTAATAGATTGAAAGGTGTTATAACAAACGGAGTTTAATTGGATATTAAGAGTATCCATAATAGCTACTGTTCTTACCAAGTTTGTTGATAAATGCTCAAGCGTTTCAAGTACAACACGTCTACCATCAACAGTATAAACTTCAATAGTATCATACACAGCAGGCACATCTTCAGGTTGATCAAACCAAACATCAACAACAGGTCCTTGAACAGAATAAATTCGGCCACGACCGCGATCTCCACGCTTAGCAAAAGGATGTTCCATACCTTTTTCAATCTGCTCAATCACCTTCAAATCATCAGATTTAAATGTTTCTACTTTAGTTTGAGATTTACTCTTCTTCTTACTACTGGAAGATTTTACCTCAGACTTATTAGAATTATTTTGGTCTTGATCTTCAGAATTAATATTTTCTTTTTTTTCTTCTCGATCCACCGACATCCCTTTCCTTAAAAATAGGATTACGCTTTATTAGCTATTAAACGTGCTGAAAATATCTCACGTAAACTTTTGTCTATATCAGATTTCTTCGCTTTACGATATGCGGCACGCGCTTTCACTTCTTCTTTTTTCATCTTATCAACACTATCATCTAAAAATGCTGCTTGCGCTGCTGCTGAAGCAATCATGACATCCATTAATATTTCATAAATACGTGATGTCACCCAAATGTTAGAAAGCATCCCAATAATCTCTTTAGGATTAGATTCTTCAATAACATTTTCAAATTCATCAACAAATTTAACTTGTTTTGAAACAATATCAGCACATGGTAATAATGGTACTGTTCTTGGTTTTTGAATATCAGACGTTTTAGGCCATGAATAAACAACTGATACTCGCCCAAGACGATCATTTACAATTTCATCAACTAAATAATCTTTAATCTGAACAGCCATTTCATATAACCCAACTTTTTCATAACCAGAAAAAACTTTTAAATTAGGTTCTTCATGTTCATAGCGCATCATAGATTTCTCACCTACTCCAATAATCTTATGATCTTCGTGCTTTTCTCTAGTTTTTTCAACTTGTAAGAATATTGAACTATTAAATTTACCTAAAAAACTTCCTTCTCCTGAAATAACCAAAATTCCCATCTTCTTATTGTCATTCTTAATTAGAGGATGTGAAACTTCTGTTAAACTAATCAACCTAAAAAATTCTACAAAAGTTTCTCCAAAACGACGTAATTTTTCTTTCTCAGAAAGCAATGTGTAATATTTACTATCAGCAATATCCTTTAATGTTTGGATAAGACCAACCATTTCTCCTGTCTCAAGAAGCTCAATCTTTTTAAGGTTCGCTTTTCCCATAAGTATCTATCGTCGATCATCTACTTGCTGTTGTAATTGAGTTCCTTGCTCACGAATAAGTCCATTCAAACTTCCATCCAATGCCATACTACCAAATCTTAAAATAATACCTCCACCAATACCTTTATCAACAACTCCTTTAACCGTGATACTTCTTCCTATTTTTTTATCAACTACGGAAGATATTTGTTTTTTTGTGTCCTCTGATATAGCTGTCGCACTAACAATTTCAAGTTCTTTAACAGACGAATTTATATTTCCCATATCGATATCTTTTAGTTTCTCTAAATATTCATCAACTAAAACTTTATTAAAAGCATCTTTAGCATGCTCCCCTAAAATTTCGTTCAAAATACTCATACTATATTGAATAAACTTTGTATCTGCCTTTTTTTCCATTTCAATACGTAATGTTTCAGTTGCTTTTTTAGCCTTAACAATAATTTCTTCACTTTCTTCACGTGCTTTTGTGATTATTTTATCTCGTTCAATTTTTGTTTCTTCTTCAGCATCAGTACGCATTTTATCAGACAATTGTTTCGCTTCGGCTCGTTTCTTTGTTAATTCTTCATCCGCTTGACGTAACCTTTTATTTAAATCCGATTGTTTTTTTGTGGCACTTGCATACTCTTGATCTAAACGTTGAATAGCACCATCAGTATTTGAAACAAATACCCGATTTAAAATAAAAGCCGAAAAGCTTATAAATATGATCATTAAGACCACAAAGCTTACGATTAATGTCGTATAATCCATTATAAAACTCCTTTACTTAACTAAACTTTATATTCAAAAAAATTAAAAAAAGCAATTAAAAGCATAAATGTCGCTATTTCAATAATAACTAACCAAATTAACACACTCATTTGAATCGCAGGTGAATTTGTTGGATACTGGCCTAACTTTTTAATCGTCTTTCGCCCAAGAAAAGCAACAAGCGTACACGGAATAAGTACAATAAGTGCAAAAATAAATATAAAAACACAGGCTTCAATCCATTGATTAAATTCAGTCATTAGACTTACCTACCAAATAATTGAAAAATAATAAGAATTGCAATGATTGAAATCGCCTCAACAAAAACTAACATAACAACCATACCCATAAATATCTTCGATGCGGCAGATGGGTTTCGAGCTAAAGCCTTAACAACAGCGTGACCCAATACTGCGATTACAACAGATGGCCCCATAACTGCAATAAACATAACGCCTAATATAATAAAAGTCTCTGCTATCATTCAAATACCTTTAATTTATTTAATATTAACTTTTTTGCGAAAATCTTCTTCAACCATAATTAAACATTCATTCGCAAAAAACCTAACAACACCACCATTAATTGACACTTTATGATTCCAATCAATAATCACATCCCCTTTTTTTAAAACACCTAAAAGAGGGTAATGGTACGCCAATAATTCATACTCACCCGTATCACCCGTTAAAAAAATACTTTGGACTTCATTTTGATAAATCAATGAATGTGGACTTAAAATAATACATTTGAAACTTATTTTTCCTATCATAAGTTATTTACTTTATGACTTCTTAAGTCCCTTGGATACTGCTTCATCTAGAATATCACGCCCAATATTTGAAACTAAATCTTCTTCATCTTCTTCTTGAACAACATAAGTACCTTGTTTGGAAAAATAAGACTTTAAAATTTCATTCAAACCTTCTTCAATTTCAGGGTCTAATTTTCTAATTTCTCTTAATTTCTTTAGAAAATAAGGATCTTTTTTCTTAGCGTACTCAGATATTTCTTCTTGGAACTTTTCTAAATTATCTTTAGATAACTCAGATAAATATTTTTGATTGAAAGCATATAAAATAATTGAAAGTGCTTCGAGTGAAACAGGTGCGTTTTTTCCTTGTCGCATTAATGTTGTTAAAACCTCCCCACTCTTTAACTTTTCCATTAACTCTTCTGATTGTGGTCCTGAACGAAGTTTTGAGGATTTTTGTAATTCTCTAAATTGTAAGTATTCTAAACGTAACGGACCAGATAAATCTTTAATAATCGGCCACTGTACCTTTGTACCAACACGTGATACAGACAATCCTAAATCAAGTGCTGGTTTTTGCCCCTGCCCAAAAATAGCCGAATCAAGTAAAATTTGGCCATCTGTCATTGAAACTAAATTTGAAGGTACAAAAGCTGTTAAATCACCTTCAAGAATTTCAACTACAGGAAGAAATGTCATAGATCCACCACCATTTTCATCATCATAATGACAAGCTCGTTCAATCATCTTAGAATGAAGATAGAAAATATCGCCTGGATAAGAATCACGCCCTGGAGGACGACCAAGTAAAAGTGAGATTTCACGGTAACACCACGCATGTTTAGTAAAATCATCAAATCCAATAAAAACATTTTTACCCCGTTTCATGAAATACTCCCCAATTGAACAGGCTACATAAGGGGATAAATATTGTTGCCCTGGAGGCGACGATGATGGTGCTGCAACAATAATAGAATAATCAAAAGCACTATGATCTTGAAATAATTGCACAACACGTGCAAGTTGAGATCTTGCCTTACCAATAGCACAATAAATACAAATAACATCTGTATCTTTTTGATTCAAAATTGTATCTGTAATAAGTGTAGTTTTACCCGTCATCTTATTACCTAAAATTAATTCACGTTGTCC
>JBLINE010000042.1:0-6768 GCA_047638895.1 Lysobacterales bacterium | reverse complement strand
CATACATTGCTTTAATAGCTTTGTCTTTTTTTCTCTTAGGAAGTTTATCTTGAACTTTATAAAATCCATTAGTAATAATAATTTTCTTACCTTTCGTAAAGAAATTAAGAAACTTGTGTGGTTGTGGTTTAAAAGCGTAAATCTTATCTTCTTCATTTCTGAACTTAGTTATATCTCTAATCTTCCCTGTGAGCTATCCCGGGTTTAACGGACGGTTTAATTAGTAACAGCTTGCCTTTCAAACTGTTCTGGTGTTAGGTAGTTTAATGATTGATGTATTCGTTGTCTATTATAAAATATTTCAATGTATTTGAATATTTCGGTTCTTGCATGATCCCTTGATTCAAACCTATTTTGATAAACAAGTTCATTTTTAAGCGAACTAAAAAAACTCTCTGCAACAGCATTATCATAACAATCGCCAGAACGACTCATACTAGATATAAATCCGAAGTCATTTAATTTACTTCGGTATTCATCTGAAGCATACACTGAGCCTCGATCGGTATGATGCATTAATCCTGATTTTGGTTTTCTTTTTTCAATTGCCATAACTAATGTATCTAAAACTAATTGTTTATCATTTTTGTTAGACATCGACCAACCGATAACTTTTCTTGAATGTAAATCTAACATAATAGCTAAATACAGCCATCCACAACGTGTTGCAACAAATGTTACATCTCCAACCCAAATTTTATTAGGTTCTTTTGAATAGAAATATCTATTCAATCTATTCGGTACAATATGTTTATTATGCTTAGATCGTGTTGTTATTTTAAATCGACGTCTTTGCTTTGATTCTATGCCATTAATATCTCGCAATCTAGCGACTTGATGCTTTCCGCATTGAAAGCCTTTAGCATTTAGAGCTTTCCATGTTTTTACTGAACCATAAATTTCTTTTGTTTCTTTATGAATTCGTCGAATTTCTACGACTAATTGAATATGACGTTTTTTTCGACTACTTAAACTTCGATTTCTCCACGAATAATAACCACTGGAGCTTACTTGTAAAACTCGACATAATTTTTGGATCTGATTATCTTTTATAAATGCATACTTTACTTGAGATCCCTTGCAAAGTATGCGGCGGCTTTTTTTAATATATCTCGCTCTTCTTTAAGTTCTTTATTCTCACGCCTTAATTTAGTTATTTCGCTTGATTCGTCATTCGTTGGTCTACCACGATTATTGGTAAAAGCTTTCTCACCTTGTTTTTCTAGTTGATCTCGCCAGCGATATAACAATGTCCTTTTTACACCTAATTGTAGGGCTATTTCAGATGTTGGTTTTTCCCCTTCATTGAGCAATCGAATTGCTTCTACTTTAAATTCTTTTGAATATTTTACTCGTTCTTTCATTGGACAACCTCCTAGGTTTTATTGTAACCTATTTAATATGTCCGTCAAAGCCGGGATAGATCACTTTAAGTAAAGCAACTCGATCAGATACTCTCTCTAAATCAGAAGTAATGTGCGTAGAGAAGAAAACCGTACATTCCCTCTCCGATAGAATTTTTAAGAAAGTTTTTATAAACTAACGACGAGCGGAAGGATCTAAACTTGCCACTGGTTCATCTAATATCAACAACTCTGGCTCATGTCCAAGTGCGAGAATAATCGACACTTTCTGATCTTGTCCTTCGGATAAAACACCATACTTCTCTTTAGTATCAACTTTCCAATCTGTAATTAATTGTTTAACCAATTCTTTATTCCAATGCTTATAAAATGACGCGGTATAATCAATCAATTGACCCACTGTTAACCAAGGATAAACACGATCACTCTGTGGCACATACCCTAACTTTTCCTTTGTCTCTTCACTAAAATCCCACGGATCATTGGACATAACTGAAATATTTCCAGAAGATATCTTAAGGAGACCTACAATACTTTTAATTAAAGTTGTCTTACCTGCGCCATTCATATCTAATAAACCGAATACTGACCCTTTAGGGACTTCTAAAGATAAATTATTAAGGACATCTTTATTTCTAAAACCTTTTGTGATGCCCATAATTTCTATTGCAAGATTATCCATTCTTATTCTCCTTCCATAAGCCATTAAGTATTTCCATTACTTTTTTTGGCTCTAAAGATAATTGAGATGTTTTCATTACCACTTCCTTTAATAAAGGAACTATGTCTTCTTTTCGTTTCTTTAAATTATTTTTTGAAATTGAAGTTCTTTGTACCTTCATACCCTTGCCTCGTACAAACTCAAGCGCACCTTCTTTCTCTAATAAAGAATATGCTTTTGACACAGTCATTGGATTAACTTCTAATTCCTTTGATACTTGCCGTACTGATGGCAAAAATACACCTTCTTCTAATCGTCCTGTAGCAATAAGAGTCTTAACTTGATCAATAACTTGGCGATATATCGGAACGCCTGATGACGTTGAAATTTTAAAATAGTATTTTGCTTTTTTATTCATTTTTAATATCCTTAAGTAACCTCGGCTTACTGTACTACAACTATAATACACTAATACACTACTGTCAAGCGTACAACTAAAATGAATTTTAGTGAAGATTACGATTGTACGAATTATTAAGTATTCAGGCGGGGTATTGTGCTAAATTTGACTGCTTTTATTTATTTGTATCAGTAATAGTTGCAGCCATAGACGCAGGAAAAGCGACAAGTATGATACGTTTTGTTGCTAGAAATCTTGATTATTTTTTTCTTTTAAAATTGCCGCAAATGATTCGTAGTCATTTTTGAATTTAGTATAACATTCACTAATACGGTCTAGACCTTCAGCTTTCTTTGATAAATCGTTCATTTCACCTGCTCCATTTGCTAAGTAGTCAAACCGTAGATTGGCATAAGTGCCTTTAAGGCGGTGGGAAATTAGTTGGATATCGTCGAAGTTTCCTGACTCAATAGCTTTATTTAAAGCGACCAAGTCATTCGTTGTTTGATCTAAGGAAGAGACAACTACTTCTTTGTACACATCCGTTGGTAATTGTAATTCTTTGGCACCTTCTTCTAACTTTTTGTTAACTGTATCTCTTAATGAAATTTCGTCATCACTCATTTTTATCTGACCGCCTGTGCAATTGTTTCTTTTAATTGATCAATATTAAATGGCTTAGGAATACTTCCAGTAGCACCACCTTCTTCAATTAAAACATCAAGCTCAACAGCTTCACTTCCTGAAATAAAATAAATTGGTGTATCTTTAAAATGATCGATAAGTCTTAACTCTTTACAAATATCAACACCCGTTTTTCCTGGTAACTGTTGATCAAGTAAAATAACATCTGGGTTACTATTTAATATTAAATCATATCCTTCAGCGCCATCTTGGGATGTTCTAACTTCATAGCCTTCTTTTTCTAATATAATCGATAACAACTTAATAACATCAAGGGCATCATCTACAACAACAATCTTTTTTCCCATCTTAAAACCATTTACCCTTAAGAAGTATACTAATACGAGCTAACAACTTATCTTTATCACAAGGTTTAGTTAAATAATCATCAGCCCCAGCCTCAAGACCTTCTAACTCACTTGTATTATCTGCCTTTGATGTCAGCATAATAATTGGAATAGTTGCCGTCTCAAGTTTTGAACGTAACACTTTTGTCGCCTCAAAACCATTCATTATTGGCATCATAACATCAGTCACAATTAAATCTGGCTTTTCTCGGTAAGCCTTCTCGATAGCTTCTTGACCATTCGTCGCTTCAATAACATCATAATCAGCCATCTCAAGATACTTAGCTATAACCTTACGAATGGATTCATCATCATCAACTATTAGAATCAAAGGTTTTTTTCGTACATCTTCTTCTAATTCAGACTTATTTTCTCCGCATACACGCCCGTCACCCTCTATGCGAACAAAACTACCATCTTTTTGTTTTACTTCTTTAAAATTACCTAAATGCTTAATAACTTCATCAAGTGTCGTAACGCCTTTTAATATTTTATCAATACCATTTTCAATCAAAGTACTCATACCATCTTCACGAGCTTGCTTTAGTAACTCATCTTCTGAAGAACCGTCATTAATCGAATTCTTTAAAGCCTCTGTAATTTGCATTACCTCCATAACACCAACGCGCCCTCGATACCCTGTGAAATTACAATCTTGACAGCCTCGTCCATGATACAATTTATTCAAACCATACCGTTGAATTAACTCGTTATTCATCTTGATATATTCTTCAGTAGGCACATATTCTTCTTTACAACTATCACAAATTCTTTTAATTAATCGCTGATTCAGTAATAAGCTTACCGATGAGGCTACTTGTTGATTTTCAACACCCATATCACGTAATACAGTAATAGCCCCTACGGCGCTATTGGCTAACAAGGTTGATAATACCAAATGACCTGTTAAAGCAGTCTTAATAACAATATCAGCCGTGTTTTTATCCGGTGTACTACCAAGTAAAATAACATTCGGATCTTGTGGTAACACACTACGTAATCCATCTGCAAAAGTCTCACCATTTTGTAAATTTAACTGAAATTGCCTAACCCCTTCATGCAGAACTTTAATTGGGCTCTCAACAGTAACAATACTTGTCGTGCCTTCCTTAAGAGTATTAAGAGACGCGTACAATGTTTCCATTTTCCCAGATTGATCTGGGCCAGTTACAAAAACAATACCTTGTGGTGACTTAAGTGCTTCTAAAAGTTTATTTCGATCATCACTATTTAAATCAAGGTGGCTTATAGATATCTTCTCATCTAAAGTGTTAAGAACACGTATCGATATTTTCTCACCAAATACATTTGGCGTTGTCGATATATAAAACCCTACCTTACTGCCATTTACATCTAAATTAAAATGCCCTTCTTGATAAACACTTTTTTCTAATGCATCAAGATTAGCTAATATTTTAATGCGTGCGACCAATTGAGGATAAAACTTACCTGGTATCTTCATGATATTTCTCATATCACCATCAACCCGATAATAAGTTTCCACAAAATTTTGACTAGCTTCAATATAAATATTACTTGCTTGAACCTTAGTAGCATCACTAAATATAAGATTAACTAACTTTACCGTCGGTGATTCTAGATCAAATAAAGATTTATATTCTGACGGGGCAGAGTTACCATTCATAAGTATGTTATCTGACTGAGTATTAATAATCTTTATATCAACATCCTTAGCATTTTTAAGTAACTCATAAACTTCTTTTGTGGCTCCATAATACTCATTGATCATATTACTAATATGTGTCGCCATACATAATATTGGAATAATTTTGTAGTTCATAATCTGACGAATATCATCTAAAGCCAAAACATTACGTGGGTTACTCATGGCTAAAAATAATTCTTCATCTTCAATCCTTACTGGAAAAACACCGTGACGATTTGCCAAATCATACGGAATTAATTGACAAGTTTCATCATCAATATCTTTCTCAGCAAGTGTTTGTGCCTCACAATCAAAAACAATTTCAGAAACTTCACACAAAATACGCTCAGGAATAAAACCTAGCTCAACAATAACTTCTTCTAAAGGTTTTTGTGCCCCTTTTTGTTTATCTTGTGCATCAGCTAATTGTTCTTGAGTAATTAAACCTGAAGCTAATAAGTTATCAGCCAATGACTTCTTAGACGACAATTTACTACGCATTGTTCCAGAACTAGAATTATTTGGCGCAGGTGCTTCATCCGAGTCCTTCGGAGCCTTTTCAATATCTGATACAGGCAAAACATCAGCCTGTTTTTCAAAATCGTCATTAACATTTTCAATTTCCAAAACATCATCATTATTTACAGCCAAAACCGCTTCATTCTCAAGATTATCAGATACAACCTCAGTTTCTTGAGTATCATCTTTTTCTGGTAAAGGTACTAAATCCAGTTTCTTATCTATTTGAATTTCATCTTCTATTTCAAATACATTAATCGGCTCAGTGCTACAATCATTCGCGGGTTGCCCAATTGTATTAATCGCTTCTTGTGACATAACTTCTTCACCCAATGATTTTAAACAATCTACCGGCATATCTTCTAACTCATCGCCCTTGGTAACTCTTTCTTCAAGCCACTTTGTAAAATGCGCCTCTAGAGCATCATTAATATCAGACGGTTGTTTGAATTTATCAGTAGCACCTATTTCATGAATAATACTTCTTGCCATCTCTTCATCTGTATTATATGCACCATATTTTGTACTTAATATAATGTACTCTTGATCCTGTATAGCACATCCTACCGCGAGAAAGCCTTCAACAGGGCCTTGTAAAATTTGATTACGACTTAGGAGCTCACCTAAATATATTGCTATATCTTCATGTGTGTTAGCATTTAAATATTCCATAACCAAAGTTATAGATTTATGTGTAAACGCTACTGGATGAAAATTGTCTAGATTATGTTTTTGAAGCTCGCACTTAATATCCTTCAATGATTTCAAGAGTTTCTCCTCTTACGCCCTAAAACAATCGCCCCACCTAGAAGCAATATACATACTCCCATAGTGCCCCAATATGTTATTTGCCCTTGTGGTTTTAACTGATCAGAATTAACATGCGTCACAGACATTGTAATATTTTCATCAATGACCTCACTCATTTCATTCATTAATACTTTACGCTCAGTCTGTAACATATTTAAATTAATACGTAACTCACGGCTCTGACGCTCATAACTTGCGTGTTCTGCATCATTAAACGTAGCTTTTTGCAACATAGGTGAAGCGTTATAGAGCATTAAATCTATTGTTAATTGGCGTACGCCTAAAAAGAAACGACTAATTAATACCGCAATATCACT
>JBLINE010000041.1:0-6816 GCA_047638895.1 Lysobacterales bacterium | reverse complement strand
GTTTGAAATTTTGCCTATTGAACTTACAGAGCAATTAAGTTTTAAACTTATGAGTTTTTGTTTAGTTTTATTTATAACAATACTTGTTGTTCTTCCAGGGTTAGTGGCATTTAGAATAAATTCAGGGCTTAAGAGTCACAAAAAAGGGGCTAGGACGGGACAAATTATTTTTTCATCATTAATGCTGTTTGTTATTCCTGTTGTAGGCACTATTTTTCATGGTATTTGTATTTATTTCATGTGCTTTAGCCAGAAATCACGCTCTCTCTTTTAATTCTAGGGACACAATGATCTAACCTGTAACTTCCAAAAAGAGCGAGGCACTGATCTTTTGGAGGTTTCGCCTTGAACAGCTGTAACGGATTGAAGCTTTCCGTTACCTTTGGTTGGGCAGCCCCTTGCTAGCGCTAAGCTGGAATATTCAAAAAGAGCGAGCCACTGATCTTTGGCGGTATTGTTGGGTTAGGCGGTACGTCGTTGAAGCGTCGCCGTACCTATTTGTTCAACAACACCTTGTCGCGCTAACCTGGAATATGCAAAAGGAGCAGGGGTTAGCGCTTAACTTGCATTACCCCTCAAATAATGTATAATCTCCGCAATATGATTACGGCGAATACTGTACAAATTTCATAGGAACTATAAATGGACAAAGATAAAATAATACAATTTATTCAAAAAAAAAGTCGATTTGATTTTATCGGACTTATATTAGGATGTGTTTTAATTATTGTATCTATTACAGGTTATGTTTGGATTGCTAAAGATACTCAAAGAACCATTTTCTTCGGAAAAAACATCTTAATTGAGCAAAAAATAGCTGAAAAAAATTCTGTGATTGAAAAATTCACACCCTCTAATGAAAAAGAAGAAGAACTAAAGAAAACATGCCAACTGTTTTCAGAACTAACTTCAGGCCATAATTTAATGGTACGCATGCTTCTTGATTTAGGTTTTCTTTCTTTTCTCTTTTGGAGTGGTCTTTCTTGTCTTGTTGTAACCCTGTCTTTTACTAAATACAGGAAAAAACTGAAAAAATTATTAAATGAATAATAAAAATATATTTATAGAAACATATGACTGACCGATGGATGCACTGGGGTATGACTCTTACCAGTTATTCAAACATGATTTACGGAATTAGTAATGACAAATAAAGCAAATAATCTAGAAGAAACTACGAGCAAAGTTGTTCGGTACAAGAATAAGATTTCTGTGAATCTCGATCTTGAAACTGTATGGCTAACACAAGCTCAAATAGCAGAACTTTTTGGCACCAAAAGACCAGCTATTACTAAACATTTATCTAACATATTTAATACTAATGAGTTAGCGAAATTTTCAGTATGTTCCAAAATGGAACATACTGCCTCAGATGGAAAGAAATATAAAACTAAATTTTACAATTTAGATGCCATAATTTCAGTAGGATATCGAGTTAATTCAAATCAAGCTACACGATTCCGTATTTGGGCAACCAAACTAATAAAACAACATTTAAAAGAGAAATATGCAAAATCTAAAAAACAAGATGAAAAATTTCTTGAAATCATAGATTTATCTAAGTTATTAAAAAATATACTTAACATTACAGAGTTACCAACAGAGGCAAAAGGTATTATTCAAGTTATCTCTGAATATACAAAAGCGCTTGATTTATTAGATGACTTTGATCATGAGAAATTATCTATTCCTAAAGGCACAAAGAAAGCAAAATTTAAACTGAGCTATAATGAAGCGCGCAAAGTAATTGAAGCAATGAAAAGAAAGTTTAAAGACTCAGATCTTGTAGGGCAAGAAAAAGATAAAAGTTTTCAAAGCTCAATTGGTGCCATCTATCAAACATTTGGTAAGAAAGATGTTTATCCCACAGTTGAAGAAAAAGCTTCCCATTTATTATATTTTGTCACAAAAAACCATAGCTTCATCGATGGCAACAAGCGCATTGCTGCTGCTCTTTTTGTTTGCTTTTTGCAGAAAAACGGTATAATACTTCGAAAAAATGGTCAAAAGCGAATTAATAATAATACTCTCGTAGCATTAACGTTAATGGTAGCCTCAAGTAAACCATCAGAAAAAGATATATTAATTAAAGTAATCTTAAACTTATTAAAATAAATATGGATAATACGAACAATAAAAAAATTTTTGTTGAAACCTACGGTTGCCAGATGAACGAATATGACACCGAACTGGTTAAATCTATTCTACAGAAGGATAAGTTTGCCTTTGTTAAAACTGAAGCTGAAGCCGATGTCATCATGCTCAACACCTGTGCCATCCGTGAGAATGCGCACAGAAAAGTGTATGGGCGGATTCATAAGATTAAGCATGACCGAGGCAGTAAGCCAGTTAAGATTGGCATCCTTGGATGCATGGCGACTAATTTGCGCCAAGAGCTTTTGGATAATAAGAATATTGATATCGACTTTATTGCTGGGCCTGATAGTTATAAGAGATTACCAAACCTGATTCATGAATCATACCAAGCAGGCGAAAAAAGCTTTGATGTGACATTATCTGAGTTTGAAACATATTCTGATATCACACCATCACGTAATGCGGGCGTTAATGCGTGGATTGCGGTTATGCGTGGGTGTAATAATTTTTGTACATTTTGTGTGGTGCCATACACACGTGGACGTGAGCGTAGTCGCTCGGTTGTTAACGTGGTTGAAGAAGCTAAAAAACTGGCGGGTGATGGCTTTAAACAAATCACACTCCTTGGACAAAATGTTAATTCATACAAACATGAAGGCCAAGATTTTGCTGATATGATTCAAGCGGTGAGCGAAGTAAACGGGATTGAACGTATTCGTTTTACATCACCACATCCTAAAGACTTTCCAGAAAATTTGATTCAACTGATTGCGACGAACCCGAAGGTATGTAAACAAATTCATTACCCAATCCAATCAGGGAATGATCGTGTACTAGATTTAATGAACCGTACTTATACAAAGCAAGAGATCCTCGATCATATCGCATACATTCGCCAAGTGATTCCAAACATTGCTTTCTCAACAGATATTATTGTCGGCTTTAGTAGCGAGACTGATGCCGAGTTTGAAGATACGTATGATGTCATGAAGCAAGTAGAGTTTGATTCAGCTTTCATCTTTAAATATTCAGAACGTAAAAATACGATTGCCTCTAAAAAACATCCTGATGATGTGCCTGAAGCGATTAAAACAGAACGTATTGTACGCCTTAACGAACTGCAACGTGCGATTACACTAAAGAAGAATGAAGCGCATACAGGCGAGATACATCAAGTATTGGTAGAAAAGCTTGAGTCGACTAAAAGTAAAGACAAGTGCTTCGGACGCACAGATCAAAACAAAATAGTTGTATTTCCAAAAGCAGATTATAAAGTAGGGGATTTCATCGACGTGCGCATTACACGAGGCACACCTTCATCACTTGAAGGGGAATTGGTTTAAGAGGACTTATGTTAACAACTTCAAAAATAACTCCAGAAGAACTTTATGAGCGCCTTAAAAATATTAAGGTAGGCGGTAATATCTGCCAATTTTCACGTGAAAAATGTGAAGAGATCACACCTTTGGTTAATGAAATCAATGCGTTGAAAGCTGAAAAGAACGCCGTTATCCTTGCACATTCATACGTTGGTGCTGAGATTGTCTATGGCGTGAGTGATCATATTGGTGACTCGTACAAATTAAGTAAAGATGCGATGGCATCAAAAGCTGATATTATTGTCTTTGCCGCCGTACGTTTTATGGGTGAGACAGCACAAATTCTTAACCCACAGAAAAAAGTACTTATTCCAGGACCACTCGATGGTTGCACACTCGCTGATGCAATTGATGGCGATCAAGTACGCGCATTACGTAAAGAATTTCCAGAACATACATTTGTTTGCTACATCAACACAACGGCAGACGTTAAAGCCGAATGTGATGTGTGCGTAACATCAAGTAACGTGTATGACATTGTTGAAACGATTGAGAATGAAAAAATTTACTTTTTACCTGATATGTTGATGGGACAAAATTTAGAAAATGAGATGAAGCGTCGTAATGTTAAAAAAGAAATTAAGTATTTCTCAGGCACCTGTTACGTGCATGAAGAATATGACGTTGAAGACCTTCAAAAAATTCGCCTTGAGTATCCAGAAGCGAAAGTGGTTAGCCATCCAGAATGTAACACCGATGTGTGTGATAATTCTGACTATGTAGGCTCAACCGAACAAATGCTTCAGTACATGCGCACAACAGACGCTAAGCAATTTTTAATGCTAACAGAATGTGGCTTATCAGCACGTCTTCAAACTGAGTTTCCAGAAAAAAGTCTTGTTGGTTCATGTACCCTGTGTAAATACATGAAATCTAACACGCTTGAACATATCAAACGCGTGTTAACTGATCCACAACCTAAAGACTATGTGAACATCGATGAGGACGTACGTCTGCGGGCTCAGAGGTGCATCAATATGATGTTTCACTACGTGGATCAAAGTAAGAAATAACCTATTTCGCTACTCATTTCACACACAACCCCAGCAGACAAACCCTAAGCAACCATTGACGCTAATCACCCGCCGTGCTAATATCGCAGTATTGTTTTAACAACACCACATTTGACTTATGGAAAAAAATTACGTAAACACACAATATTATACATTTGCCGAAGGCGACGATAAAATCACCCTTAAAAACGGTGCAAAATTCGGGCCTATTACGATAGCTTATGAAACATACGGCACGCTTAATGCGGATAAATCAAATGCCGTCTTAATTTTCCATGCCTTAACGGGTGATGCCCATGCATCAGGTTGGCATGAAGGTGCTAAAAAGCCAGGCTGGTGGGATAGCATGATTGGTCCAGGTAAAGCTTTTGATACCGATAAGTATTTTATTGTCTGCGCTAATGCCTTAGGTAGTTGTAAAGGCTCAACAGGTCCTAAAGATACTAATCCAAAAACAAATAAACCATACGGCTTAAGTTTTCCAGTCATTACAATTGAAGACATGACAATTGTTCAAAAGAAACTGATTGATCATCTAGGTATAGAAACTTTACTGTGTTGTGCAGGTGGTTCGATGGGTGGTTTGTTAGCGCTTGAATGGTCGATCTTATTTCCTGAGACGACAAAATCAGTTATCTTAATCGCTTGTAACTACAAACATACAGCGCAACAAATTGCTTTACATGAAGTATCACGCCAAGCGATTATGTCTGATCAAAATTGGAATAAAGGTGATTATTATGGCGGTGACTTACCAGCGACAGGGCTTGGACTATCACGTATGATCGGTCATATCACTTATATGAGTGAAGACTCGATGGAAAAGAAATTTGGACGTAAGTTACAAGACAAAGAAAAAGTAGGGTATGATTTTTCAACGGAGTTTGAAGTTGAAAGCTACCTTAAACATCGTGGCTCAACATTTGTTGATGAGTTTGATGCGAACAGCTACTTGTATTTATCAAAAGCACTCGATTACTTTGATCTCTGTGAAGATAAAAAACTAACCGATGTCCTAAGTGGTATTAAAGCAGAATATTTAATTGTAACATTTTCATCAGATTGGTTGTACCCATCATATCAATCAAAAGCGCTAGTACGTGCACTTAAAACAAATGACGTTGATGTCTCCTATTTAGAGATTGAAAGTAATTATGGGCATGATGCCTTCCTCGTTGAGATCGACGGGCAATCGAAACTTATTAAACATTATTTAAATAAAATTGCGTACACATAAGCTATGAAAAATCGTCTTGATTATAAAATAATATACGACATGATTCACTCAAACTCACGTGTGCTCGATTTGGGTTGTGGCGATGGTACTTTGCTATCCAACCTCCGTGAAGAGAAGAAGTGTCATGTGACGGGTATCGAAATTGATGAAGAAGCTATTTATTCATGCATAGAAAAAGGTGTGACCACAGTTCAAGGTGATATCGACTCAACGCTTGGTGATTACAGCAACAAACGATTTGATTATGTCATCCTTAATGAGAGTGTTCAGCAGATTATGCATCCTGAAAAAGTGATTCTTGAATCGCTACGTATTGGTAAGAAAGTTATTGTTGGTTTACCAAACTTTTGTCACGCATCCGCACGCCTTCAAATTTTCTTTGCCGGGCAAGTACCTGTAACAAAGTGGTTGCCCTACAAATGGTATAACACGCCCAATTTACGTTTTTTAAGTATTAAAGATTTTAGATCGTTTTGCGCGGAGAAGCATATCAGTATCGTCCAAGAGCGTGGTCTTCGTAATAACGTTGAAATAAAAATTTTACGCAATCTCTTTGCCCATAACTGTATATTCTTACTAAGCAAAAAGTAATTCCATACAATTTTAATACAAATATCGAGGAGCACTTATGCCATACATTTCACTACGCATAGCCGGCGAAGCCACTAAAGAACAAAAAGAACAAATTGCTGATGAATTTTCAGACACATTATTTCGCGTACTCGGAAAACCTAAAGAAGCCACCTATTTGGTGATTGACGAAGTACCACGTAAAAATTGGGCTAAAGGGCCTAAGTTTTTAGGAGAATAAATCATGGCTAAATTTGAGCATGCACAAAACAAACCTTTCACACTAACCATGAAACCAGGACGCTATTCTTGGTGCTCATGTGGTGCATCTAAGAAACAACCATTTTGCGATGGTAATCATGAAGAAACAGGTATGCGTCCAATAGTAGTCACTATTAAAGAAGAGACTGAAGTACATTGGTGTGGATGTAAATGTAGCGAAAATCAACCATACTGCGATGGCTCTCACAAAAAATATGAATAATTATAATTACATCATCATCGGTGCAGGCATTGTTGG
>JBLINE010000040.1:0-6892 GCA_047638895.1 Lysobacterales bacterium | reverse complement strand
ACGATGTTTAAATACTTCCATAAAATGTTTCTTAAAGTCATTATCAATAAGAGGCGCTTTATTAATAAATGGTTTAAATTGATCTTCGAGTAAATCATGCATAAATGTTCCTACCTGCATAGCCCCTGGCTCATCAAGCAAATCTTCCTTCTCACGCAACCCTAAACAATAACTATAATAAAAATCCATGGGATTACGTAGGTATGTATTAATACTAGATGCTGAATAACGATGATTCTTTAAGAACGTAATCATCTCAGGTGTTTTATAAATTTCCGTATTTTGTGCGCCAATCTTCACTTGAAATGATGCTTCTTGTGGTTGGATAACATCCATTTTGTTTTGCGCTTTTTCTTCTTCCCAAATTAATTCTTCAACAAATCGACTGCGTTCCTTCTCGTTATTCTCCTGATAGACTAAATGCACATTCTTGGCCGATGATATTAACCGCATAAACTGATACCGCTGAATTTCTTCTTCGAGCTCCATACGATCTAAGTTCAGCCCAATCATAACCTCCCGAGGGATTAAAGGTTCGTATTCGCTTAAGTGAGGCAGTACGCCTTCATTAACATCTAAGATAATAACATTCTCAAAATTAAGGGCTCGCGTCTCAAACAATCCGAGCATTTGCATTCCCTTCAAAGGTGATCCAACAAAAGCGACAATTTCACTATCAATCTTTCCTTCAAAGATACGAAACATATCTTCTTTAGTAAATAACTCATCCCTAAAAGAGGCATTTATAAATTCTTTAAGTACCATCGTAATTTTATGTGCGATGTTAATATTCAACGGATAGAGATGCATAAAACTTTTATCAATTAAAAGATCAATTAAGGTTGATAAATTATCACCAAAATCTGTGAATTGATGCACATCTTCCCATCGCCTAAATAAGAAATCATGCATTTCTTTAAGCGCACTACGTAATTCTTCTGTAGATACCTGCACATCTAAACGCTTAAGCATATCCTTAGTTAAATCGTAGAGCTCAGTACATTCTTCAATATCCTCTAATTTTAAAAACAAACTTCCTGAAATGTCTGACTTCTCTTGCCCTTTAAGTAGCTCTTCAATCTTATGAATCAAAATACGTGCTACCGATGGCTTACCTACTAAATCTAAATTCTTAATAAACGGATGACGCATAGTCTTTAAATAATCTTTGGCATAATACCGTTTATTTTCATACGATAACTGTGTCTTAAACACAAGCTGGAGTAATGCGTACAAACTACTTCGCTTAAGCGGATAACCCATTGAGATATTAAAGTCTTGAACTAAGGAGGATACTTCAGATAACAAAGGAATAATATGATCAGGATTTGGTAAAACTATAACCGTCTCTTTATGATTCTTAATACCACTTAAAATATTTCTAACCAAGCTCACCTGTGAATGTGCATCAAACCCTCGGTGCAGATTAAGATTAAACTTAGTTGGTATAACATCCTTCCCCTCAGAGATATCAATAGCAAAGCGCTCTGCCGTTCTATTTAGTACAGGCCACCGACGGCTATCCCCTTGAAAGACAAGTGTTGCTTGCTTCGTATCAAATAAATGCTGAATGACTATTTCTTCAGAACGATTGAAATAAAAGAAATTACCAAAAATGATATGATCAAATTCGGATAAATCAGATGTCTTAATTAACTGTGCGGCACGTAAATATTGAAATCCACGCGAATAAGTCTTCTTCTGAAGTAATGCTTTATGATAACTATCGCGCAACGTCACAACATGTTCTAATAATTTATTAATATCATCTGGTACATTATACCCTATCTGCGCATTTTTCTTAACTGATGTGAGTTTATTATTGTCAATATTCTCTAAATCAAGCTGATCAATAAACTTTAGAACCTCACGACTCCATGGGAGAAACTCTGCAAAGCTTGCACGCCCTACTAAAATCTCTGGTGTCTTCTCTTGGGCTAAGGTAAACATTAAATACGCATTATCCAAGTCTTGAATAGCTGTAAACTCTTCTTGTTGTAATAATGTTTGATGAAGAAACTCATCAATATTAAAGAATCTAGGGGCAATGAAATCTTTCTTAATACGCTTAGCTAAAGCACGTTTCAAAAACAAAGCTGGACGCTTCCCACCGAAAACAATAGCCAATCGACTATAATCCGTTGTCTGTACAGGATAAGTACTCACAATATAATCTGCCAAGTTCTCAATGAAACTCTCTGTGAATGGAAATGTGATTATGTTCTTGTTTAATGTGTTCATTATACTTTCTTTAATATTTTAAATACGTGGTGCTAAAGATTTTTAGATATCATTATAAAGCAAGTTAATTTTAACCACACGGGTGACTGTGTCACCCTACTAGAGCTTGTATAAAGCTTACAAATTCTTCGCTATAGCTCGTTAGGCTAATTCACTCAGCCGAACAAATAAAACTTCTTATTCGCTCGAGCCACATATTTACGAGATACGTGGCGCTAAGGATTTTCGTATAGCCTCACCGAGCGAGTTGATTTTTATCACACACTAATGCGTGATGAAAATCTTGTCTGAGCGAATGAGGTTATGTGAAAATAGTGCGCATTAGTGCAATACTCCTAAATACACTCTATTGAATCTCCACAACCTCTTTAGACTTTGTTAACAGTACGTATCCCTTAATTTGTTTATCAGGATACACATTCTTAAGGATATCCTTATACTCATCTACTTGCGTCGTATATTCTTCTTGCATCTCACTCGTCGTCTTATAATCAACCACCCATACTTCATTCTCAAAAACCATCACTCGATCCATACGCTTTGTATGCCCGAACTTATTAATAAAATCTTTTTCGTTATAAACTTCTGCGCCATGGCCCGTAAAAAACCGCCCATACTCACTATGTTGTACAATATCGTCCGCTTCTTTAACTAAGCCATCCATATCTTCAACGTCATACCGTTCTGCGACCTTTGATGCAACTTGTAAAACCATCTTTAAATCTTGCTGCGCGCTATCTTTGACAGACGCAAGTAATAAATGAATAACCTCTCCTTCTTGGCGTGCCACGCGATTACGCATGTCATCTACACTTAAGAATTCATCATTAAGAAACTCAATCCAATCATAATAATGACCTGACGGGAGACTCTCTACATTTTGTTGTGCTTTATCTTTTTTAGGATATTTTTTCTTCTGTCCACAAACAAAATTATCTTCAGGAATAAGATAACGCACTAAGTTAATACTATTACCAACCTTCTTAGGAATAAACCCGTATAACTCACAGCGAGGACGTGTTAAAGCGACATACACTTTATTGATTTCTGTTACGAGGGCTTGCCTGTATTCCTGTGCATACACTTGATATAAAGGATCTGAATAAGGGTAATAATGCGCCTTAAGACGTAACAGGCGCATCTTATCATCTACAGATTGCGTGACAAAAGACAATTGATTATTATGCGCACCACTTCCTACTTGTACATCCATACCGAGAAATGGCAGAATCACGACGGGAAACTCGAGTCCCTTTGATTTGTGTACTGTTAAAATCTGAATCGCTTCAGCACTTGTTACACGCACATATAAATCTTCCCCGACTAAATTATCGAATAATTCTAAGAAACTCGATAAGTCCGTTACATCTTCTTCTTTTTTCTTAATTAGCTCAAGAAAATGCATGAGGAACCCTTGATATTCTGCAAAATTTTTCACACAGTAAAATTGCGTATAAATACTAACAACAAGTTCATACAACGGATACAAACCAACATTCTTAAAAAACTTATCTAAAAATTCATTCCACAAATCACTGTACTCATGACGAAATACTGCGTAGATATAAAAATCATTTTCTTTAACAATCCGCGTTCGCAGAGAAAAAACAAAGGCCTGCCATTGTTCTTTAGTTGTACCTGTTGCTTTTGCAAACACGTCACCTAAGATAAATGCTGTAAACGCCACGTTATTAATCGGTGAATTTAAAAAATTTAACAAAGCCACAAGCTCTTTAATAATACTATTTTCTGTAATGTTTGATGTGCGCTCTGATTGCACAGGAATATCATCTTCAAGTAACCAGCTAGTAACTAACTCAATTTGCGCATTATTTCGGGTAAGAATAGCAATATCAGATAAATCAAAACGTGTGTGCACCTCTTCAATAGTCTCAATTAAGCGTTCATAAATATAGGCGTCGCACTCTTCTTTACCAGTAATATCAACAATCTCCATCTGTACGTAGCCATCCTCATGCCCTACTTGATACGATTGTTTGGATGTGGCAAAAACATGATCGAGGTCTTTTAAGTCATTGCCCTCAAAATAAACGGGGTTCTTATTACTTTTATTATCATCATCGACCATGCGTTTAGTTGTTATAAACCGATGTAAGTTTTCTTGGGAAAATATTTTATTATTGAAAGAGACCACTTCACGTTCGCTACGCCAATTATTAGTGAGCGGTTCAATTTGTACATTAAATGAATCAAATTGATTTTTAATCTCATCGAATAACCGTACGTCACCCCCACGAAACCCATAGATAGCCTGCTTACGATCACCCACATAAAACAATGTTCCACCCGTCGATAACGCCTCTTCTGCCATATTCTCAATATTGTGCCACTGCAAGCGTGATGTGTCTTGGAACTCATCAATAAGATAGTGACGATAACGTGTCGCGAGGCGATAATACAATTCTTCAACTGTCACATTATCATTATCAAAGAGTTGCCGTGCCCGTTTGTTAAGTTCACTAAGGAACAACACATCGTCTTTAGCTGAAAGTTTCTTGAAACGATCTTTCACATACGCATAAATATAAATATATGAGTTAAACATGCTCATCGCTTCAAGTTCACAAATTTGCGTGATTTGTTTCCTTAACTCAGCCCAAAGATATTCAATCTCATTTGGTACATCAAATTTCTTCTTAATCGGATATTCTTCGTGTTGCAATGACGTTGATAACACATCAATATCAAACCCTTTTTGATACTTATCGCAAAAACTTGCAAGCTTCGTTACAAAAGTCTTCTTAGTACCTTCAGGTAAATTATCGTTTAACTTATTAAAATTTTCAATTGTTGCTATCTTAAGCTTACTAAGTTCATCACTCTTAACACCACTCGGCAAGAAATCCTGACCATACGTATTATCTTGATTAAACAATGTCTCAATAATACCCAACATATCTCGATGAGGAAACCATCCTGTGCGATTCTCTATGTATAAATAATTATGTAAGAAATGTTGAAAGACGTCGTAGATTTTTTTATCACTAGCGGCTTGATGGATCAATTGATCTAAACTATGTTCAATATAATCATTCGCATTGTTTTTAATTTTAAAATTTGCAGTTAATCCGATTTTAAAAGCACAGCCTGATAAAAGCGCATTGATAAATTTATCAATCGTTTGCACTTGGAAATAATTATAATTATGAATCACATCATCCATCAGATGATACGCTTTTTTTTGGGCAAGAGCCTTAGTTAAACCAATAGGCTTTAAAATAACTTCTTCTTCAATATCACTCACATCACCTAAAGCAATCTTCTTAAGAAACTCAAGAATCCGCACCTTCATCTCATAGGCCGCCTTCTTTGTGAATGTTAGTGCTAAGACCTGACGAATCGCCATCTCATCTTGAGCTAACTCAGGATTAAGAATCAATTGAATATAACGCTTAGCTAGCGCATAAGTCTTACCGGATCCGGCAGAAGCCTCTACAACACGGACCTCAGGAAATTGAAAAATTGAAGAATTATTTGCAGTCATTAGAATGGCATTATAACGATAAATAGGGACGTTTTCAAGACAATTGCCCTACCCTCTACCTTCATAAATATCTTTACGATGTCCGATATCAAGAATATACACTGTTACAACTTTCTTCTCGATCTTGTAAATAATACGATAGACACCCACACGTAAAGAATACTTAGCTTTCAGTAAATGTTTAAGAGATTTTCCCTGAAAAGGGTCTTCTTGAAGAGATGTTAATGCATTGGCAATACGTTCAAATTTAGATCGGTCACTGTCATAAAGTTTATTATAAAATTTGATTGCCCCGGATAATAAGACAACTTTATACAATACCTAACTCCTTATGTAACTGCTCAAGGCTTTTGCCTTTATTTTGTGTGATTTCAGATTCAGCTTTTTTAATGCGTTTCATTAATGCTTTATCCGACTGAATATCAATTGTTTCAAGCAAACTCTCATAATCATCAACACTTAACATCACAACCTCTGGATGTCCGTGACGACTCACAATATACCGATCAAACTTCGCGTGAATATCTTGCATCACTTTTGCAATATTGGGTCTTAATTCTCGCACAGAAATAGATTTAATCATCTTTTTTCCTCCTGTAATAAGTGTACCATATTGTGTACACATAAACAAAATTTAAAAACCATCTCGTAGGAACCAACCAATGCGTCAGCTACTCCTTAAATAGCCGAAACCTCATACTCTTCTTCGCGAGGGGCAAGACCTAATAGTGGTAACACACTTGATAGTGGTGCGAAATTTATAATAACCGGCGAAAATCCTTGAATATCACCTTTAAAAAGAGATTGAAAAGCTTCATCATCAAACTGAATATCCACCCCAGAACCTTCGTGATCTAAATCGATATCATTAAAATCAATCCCCCCTAACGTCGCATCATCTTTCTCTTTTGTTACATTCTTATTCAAGATATTTATCATTTCAGAATTTTTTGCAAAGGATTTTGCAGTCTTTCCTTCTTTATTCTTAATATCTGCATTCGCACCTTCAGTTACTAAAAACCCTACCATATCAATAAGATCTCTCTTTACAGCTTCGATTAAAGCTGTATTACCCTCATTATCTTGTGCATTAATATTTGCTTCAAAGTTAAGTAACTCTTTCATCATCATTATTTGTGTAGCAAC
>JBLINE010000039.1:0-6948 GCA_047638895.1 Lysobacterales bacterium | reverse complement strand
TGTATTTTACTATCCCTTTTGTTGATCATGTAAAAATCACGACTTGATCTTTAAATTTCATAAATCGAAAACCTTTTTTAATTATGTGTATCTCTAACAACACCGCTATGATAACAATCGTTTACGGTATTTCAAGTTAAAATATTAATTTTCTAGTATCTTTAATTGGATCGTAATTATACATCAATATCAGTGTATTTATCATTATTTGGTTTAGCATTTTTATTGATGTGGATTGAATTGCCCTTATTTAAGGCGTTTTCAAAACGTTTACCTACTAAAAGTTTAATTAAATTCCGTGTTAGTGGAATAAGTAGTACAAAACCTAGGAAATCTGTAATAAACCCTGGTGTAAGTAAAACAATACCACCTACTAAGATCATTAAGCCATCCATTAATTCATTACTAGGTATTTGTCCTTTCTGTAAACTTTGTTGAATTTTTTGTATTGTTAAGAATCCTTGTAATCGAGCTAAGTAAGCTCCAATTATTCCAGTGGTAATTATGATTAAAATTGTGCTGCTAGCACCTATAACACTACCTATTTGTATGAGTACATAAAGTTCCAAAGCTGGTAATAATGTGAATAGTAAAACTAAATAACCGAACATAAGTATTCCTATCTTTAATATTTAAGGTTTGGGATTAATTCAAGTACGGCATTCTTTAAAAAATCACGATCGTAAAAATCGTTATCAACAATATCTTCATTCCATATAACAATGTCAAGATCGATACTACGTGGGCCAAACTTAATTTCAGTACGCTTGCGTCCTAATTCATTCTCAATAGTTTTGAGCTGCTTACGTACTTCTTCTTGGTTTAGTTCAGTCTCTAGATAAATTGATCCATTGATAAAATCATCTTGGTTAATATATCCTAATGGTTTAGTTTGAATGAACGTTGACTCAGCAAGAATAGTGAAATTTTGTTTTAAATGCGTACGTGCTTGTTCGATATTTTCTTTAGGGTCAATGTTTGATCCTAGGCCGATAATAACTTTATTCATTTTAGTTTGAGCGTGATAGTTCAACAGATACAGAATCTGCAAAACGTAGAGCATTGGGTTTATCAATAATAACATGTGCTGTTTCAACTAATTTATTTGCACACATAATATCGAGTATCATAGAGCCTAGCTTCTCAATTAAGAAAAATTCTGATGATTCAACTGCCGTTATAATTTCTTTTGTCACAGTTTTATAATCAATGGTATCATCAAGATTATCGCTCACGCTTGATTTAGAAACGTCAAAGTTAATTTCACAATTAATAATAATGTCTTGTTTAGTGTCTCGCTCCCAGTCATTAGCACCTATAATGCAGCGCAATCCCAAATTTGTTATACGAATAGTAGCCATTGTTATAGGTACTCCCTTTTATTTAATTAATTATACTAAATGCTCTCCACCATCGACATAGATTGTTTGACCGGTGATGTAAGGATTGTGATCTAAGAATAAAACAGTTTGTGCTATTTGTTTAGGATTACCAATAGATTTGAGGGGCACATTCTTAATGCGCTTAAGTAGATGTGTTTTAGTTTCATTTTCAGGTGGCAGAATCAAGCCTGGTGCAATCGCATTAACTCGAATTTTAGGTGCAAGTTCGATGGCTGATATTTCAGTTAAACTTTGCAATGCCTTTTTTGATAATAAATAGCTCGTAAATTGGGTGTTATTTTGTGTCACATGGCGATCAAGAATGTTTATTATATGACCATTTTTAAATTTTTTATTAAATTCACTAGTCAATACATACGGTGAAATTAAATGAATATTTAAGTGATCTTGCATAAGTTTTAAATTAATTCGTTTTACAGAATCATTCTTAAATAGGGAGGCATTATTAACAAGTAGTGAGATGTTTTTAAATGTTTTTTTAACTGTGTTTAATAAGCGTAATGAGTCTTCTGGATCACTTAAATCACAGGGGAATGTTTCGCATTGTCGGCCTAATTTGCGAATACTTTTAGCTAAGGTCTCAACTTTTCTGTGTGATGTATTGTAATGAAGAGCAATATTATAGCCATCTTTAGCTAAAGCTAGGGCGATCTCTTTACCTATTCTTTTAGCGCCACCTGTTATTAATGCTGTTTTTGATGTATTCTTTACTGTCATAAGATCTTTATTGTATCGGAAATTAGGTTCAAATCAATAGTGATATTAATTTAGAATTACTAAAAGCGAATGATGTTATTGCAAAATAATATTAAACATACTAGAATAACGAGCTTTTAATTAATATATGTAATGGAGACACAATGAAACCTATCGCAGATTATCATATGCACACTCCTTTATGTGGCCATGCCGTTGGTTCACCTAAAGAATATGCTCAACATGCCGTTAATATGGGTCTTAAAGAAATTGGATTTTCTGATCACGCTCCCTTTGTTCATATGGTTGATCCAGGTGTGACTATGGATATTAAACAACTACCTGAATATTATAAAATGATTGAAGAAGTCCGCGCGATATTTCGTAATGATTTAACGATTAAGATTGCGATTGAAGCAGACTTTATTGCGGGATATGAAGTAAAAACGCAAGCGATCTTAAATGATTATAAATATGACTATGTTATTGGTTCGGTTCATTTTATTAAAGACTGGGGATTTGATGACCCTTCTCAGCGTGATCAATGGGATGCTTCTGATGTGAACCAGGTTTATCGTGATTATTATGAATTGTTACGTCAAAGTGCTAAATCAAAGATGTTTGATATTATGGCTCATGTTGATTTGGTTAAAAAATTTGGACATCGCCCAACCGTTGATATGACGGATGAAATCTATCAAACGGCACGTACTTTTAAAGAATGTGGTGTGGCGGCGGAAATTAATACTTCGGGTATTCGCAAGAAAGTGAATGAAATTTATCCTGCTTTTGAATGTATGAAAATTTATGCTGAAATTGGTGTGCCGCTTACTTTTGGTTCTGATGCACATATACCAAATGATGTGGGATGTGATTTTGATTTAGCTATTGATATGGCGCGTAAAGCTGGCTATAGCGAATACGTCCTTTTTAAAAATCGTATGATTGAAAAAATTATTAAAATCTAAAGAAAGAAAATAATATGTCTTTACCAGTAGTTAATAAAAAAGCACCAACCTTTACGCTTCCTGCAAGTAACGGAGAAAAAGTAAAGTTAGCAGATTTATCAAACAAAATAGTGGTTCTTTATTTCTATCCAAAAAATGACACGCCAGGTTGTACGACACAAGCTTGTGGGTTTCGTGATGGTATTAAAAAAATTGAGAAGGCTGATGCGATTGTTTTAGGAGTTAGTCCAGACACGGTCGTTAAGCATAATAAATTTATTGATAAATATGACCTTCCCTTTCTCTTGTTATCTGATGAGGAACATAAAGTCTCAGAAAAATATGGCGTTTGGGTTGAAAAAAATATGTATGGGCGTAAATATATGGGTATTGCACGTACAACTTTTATTATTAAAGATGGAAAGATTGAGCATGTGTTTAATAAAGTTAAGCCTAAAGAACATTTAAATGATGTATTAGAAGTATTAAAAACTATAAAGTGAGGCAATTATGAAAAGAATAATGGGATTTTTAGTTTTAAGTATTTTTGTAACTACCGTAAGTTTTGCTGATCATAGTCATGGAGAGAAATCCACGTTGAAACATTTATTGGAAGAAAAGAAAACGGCTATGATGGCTGGTGCCACTGATGAAGATATGGCACCGTTTAATAATGCTTTAACTAATTTAAAGGCTACTGGTATTTTAAAGAAAGCTCTTAATAACGGAGATATTGCTCCTGATTTCAGCTTACCAAACCATGAAGGTAATGATGTTACTTTGTATAAGCTTCTTGAAAGTGGTCCTGTTGTTCTTGTATGGTATCGTGGTGCATGGTGTCCGTATTGTAATTTGACTTTAAAACATTATCAAAGTGAACTTAAGAACTTTACGAAATATAAGGCTCAGTTAGTAGCTATTAGCCCTCAATTACCTGATGGTAGTTTATCGGCGGTTAAAGAAAATGGCTTAGAATACACAGTAGTTAGTGATGTGGATAATAATGTAGCTAGTGATTTTGGACTTACATATACCTTAGAAGATAATATTGCAGAGATTTATAAAGAATACGGTATTGATCTTCAAACTGCTAATGGGAATGATCGTAATGAACTTCCTTTAACGGCTACTTATGTGATTGATCAGAATAAAAAGATAAGATTTACGTTTCTTGATGTAGATTACGCGAAGCGTGCTGAACCAAAATATATTTTAAATACGTTAAGTCAGCTCTAGTAAGTAAATAAATCTTTAAATGCGTAGTTCTTTTCTGAGGATAGTTTATTTAAGCTACGTAGAATTTTAGACTTAATATTGTTCGAAATCTTTCGTCCTTTTGCTCCTTTTTGTAGCATCTTAAAAGACAGTTGTTCCGTTGAAACATCAACTAAGTCTTTGTTTGATAACTTAAGTTCTACAAGAAGTTCTATTAGTGGTTGAGGTCCGAATTCGGTTGGTTTTTCTTCTATAGTCATTAAAACTCAAATCCAATAACAGCACCAAGTAAAGCACCACCAGCATCTGCGCCAAGATCACCAGCACTGAAATCATCATCAATAGTTTCTTTTAAGGCACCGACAGCGATTGTTGTTAAGAACGCAGCTACCTTCGCTTGATTATCAGTCAAGTCAGTTGTTTTCTTAAATACGTTGTATGCTACCGTAGCAATGGCTACTGATACAACGCTGTGTGCAACTTTATCTTCACCTTCTGTGTGTCCTAGTGATGGGAGGGAAAATGTGATCAATGCTAATAATAAGATGTTGCTGATGATTCTTTTAAAAGTGTTTGTCATATAATAAATACTGGTTAGTTACGTTCTTTTGTTAAATCGTTTTTAATTTTATCTGAGGCACCTGTTAAACCATTTCCAATACCAGAGATGTCTTTTCCAATACCTGCAAGTGTATTACAGCCTACTAAAGTTGATGCAAGAAATACTACAGTTAAAAATGTAGATATTTTTTTCATAATAGTCTCCGAATCTTTATTTAACATTTATATTTACTATCTATTTTTTACGTTATCTGCTGTATTTGAAATAGCACCACCAACAGCACCAAGATCTTCTCCGATACCATTCACTGTATTACATCCAATTAATGATGATGTTGCTAAAAGTGTAACGATTAAAAGTGTAAGTTTTTTCATAAGTTTTCTCCGTTTATGATTTTTGTAGCACCCTATTCTTATTGTGTCAAAAGTTTATTTAAAATGCAAATGAAATGATCAAAAAGTCAGGTAAGTATTGATCTTCCTCTGAAAAAACGCCTAAATGCAATTGATAAAATGATTATATTATATTATACTTATTTCACCAAGTTTTCATAACAGCATATAGGTGAAGAAATTCTTATGATCAAGACTACTTTGCGACAAAAACTATTTCTTTTCATATTTTCTATATTTTTAGTTTTAATTATATTAGAATTTTTTCTACGTTTGTCAGGATTTCTATATTTATCTTTTCAAGAGAGGGATAATAAAGAATTATTGAAACAAAAAGATACTATTCGCATTATGTGTATTGGAGAATCTACAACGGCTTTAGGTGGAAAAGATTCCTACCCAACTCAGTTACAAGAAATTCTTAATGATAGAGTGGAAAATAAAAAGTATGTTGTTATTAATAAAGGTATTCCAGGGATTGACTCAAATACGATTATAACTAATCTCTCTGAATGGATACAGCAATATAATCCAAATATTGTTGTTGTAATGATGGGTATAAATAATCATAATTCTTTTGTTGTGTCAAAAGAAACTAACAACAAAATTGAAATGTTATTTAAAAAAACAAAGATTTATAAGGTGTATCATTTTATAAAAATTACTCTTTTAGGGAATAAGCGAGAGCTTATTCAAAATTTAGATAGTGTTGTTTCTACAAAAAACATTTCTAAAGAGAAACATCCACCCTCTTTTTACGAAAATGTAAAGAGTATGTCAAAAGTTTATATGTATGGTGTAGCACTGCAGAAACAAAAGAAATATACTGAAGCTATTGTTGTATTTAATAAAATTCTCAAACAAGATATCCCTGATTCAAATAGGACTACAGTTAGTCATCGTCTATCTGAGATATATAGTGAAAATAAGAATTGGGTAGGTCTTTTGAGGGTTGCTTCCCAATTAATTTCATACAATCCTTATGCGACAGAATCTTCTAGAAGTGCTTCTAAACTTTGTAGGCAAGCTGAAGTTCGAAGTGACGCAATTAAAATGCTTCATGATATTGATCAAAGAAATATAGATCATCCTGTTATTAAAAGTCTTTTAAGTTATTGTTATGATCTTGATGACCAAAAACAAAGATCAAATAATTATGCGAATCAAGCTAGAAAAGTTCGTTTAGAATTGGTTAATCTGGAGGTTAGAGAACATTATAATGAGGTGATAAATATGCTTGATAAAAATGATGTTTTAGGTATTTATATGCAATATGCAACGAGAGCTGTTCAACCATTAAAAAATATGTTAAAAGATTCTAAAAATTTTAATCAATTAATTTTTGTAGATAGTCAAAAGGCGTTTAAAGAAGCTTTTACGAAGGGATTTTATGAAGATTATTTTTATGATCGTTTTGCTGGTGATTTTGGACATTGTACTCGTAAAGGCAATAAAATTTTAGCTGATAATCTTTCAAAGACCATTATTAGTTTAACTAAATAAGAAATGAAAGGTGTATTTTTTTAAATTTCTTTCTTAAAGCAGATTATTTTATAATTAACTTCTGTTCTCAGTAGGATGATCTAAACGGTGTTGAATTTTGATTTTATATAATGTTCCAATAATTGTGTAAATTCTTCTTTAATATGATCACCTTTGAGAACAGTAAGCTTTTCGCCGTCTTGATAGACAGGTGCTATTGGTTCTTCTGAATCTCCTGGTAGTGAGATTCC
>JBLINE010000038.1:0-6959 GCA_047638895.1 Lysobacterales bacterium | reverse complement strand
GGCCTTACGAGAAAGACGAGAGCAGCCAGTTGCTATTAACTTAGATATGCTTAGAATTCTCATGCTATATTGTGCCTATTCTTTACATAAGAAAAGGCTTTTTTTATGTTTAGTCAGAAAACGAAAGAATATTTTAATTCACTGTATTCAGAAAAAGGATTCACTCTTCCTGAGCTGCTAATCTCTACCCTTATACTTGTTTTTATTTTCTCTGGTGTAATTATTACATTCATAACTTGCATGGATCTTCATCAAATTAATACTAACAGCTCAATAGCTCTTGAAATTGTTAATGATAAAATTACCGAAATTGAAAATACGACTTATGCCCAAATATCCACTACATATAATGGAACAACTTTTATAAATTCTGACTTAACCGGTATAGGTGTGAGTTATGTTGATAACTCAAATCCATCTCTACTAGAGGTCACTGTTACTTTTACATGGCAACAAGCCAATGGCAGAATTATAGGTGAAGACACTAATTTAAATGGTGCTTTAAACAGTGGCGAAGATACAAACGGAAATGGGATACTTGATTCTCCTATAACTTTAACAACAGCAATTTCTAACATTTAAAGAAAATATGAACAAATCAAACGGGTTTACATTAGTTGAAAGTTTAGTCACCACACTCCTTCTTGGGATTTTATTTACAGGTGGTTCTGCGGTCATGCTTTCAGGTCAATCAGCATGGTCAGAAACAAATACTCAAATTGACTTAAAAGAAAAGGTTAGATTCTCTTTATTACGAATTTCTAAAGAATTACGTGAGTCTGGCACTGATGAAAACGATGTTCTTCAAGTAACTATTACAAATGGTACAGGTCCAGGTAACAGTGATATTATACGCTTCTCTATACCTTTATGTGTTTGTTCATCGGTTATGAATAGTGATGGTGATATCGCTAACTGGGGAGCCCCACTTAAATGGGGTGTAACTGGATGCTCAAGAAACTACACCCTTGAGTCTAATGGTAAAGTAGCTATTTGTCACTTTCCTCCAGGAAACCCATCAAATGTTCAAAATAAAACAGTTACCGTTAGTGCACTTAATGCTCACCTAGCAAACCATGGTGATTTGATTGGTGCCTGTACTCCTTGTACTGTTGCTACTAATAAATATATAGAATACCGTATAAACAATAATAATCAATTATTACGTCGCGTACTTACATCAACATACACAATAGTACAAGAAGATATTGTAACCTCTAACATATCAGATATAAAAGCTACATTAAGTGGCGATCAAAATTATATAACAGTACTCATAGAAGCTTCGGGAACTACCACTAAAAATAGATCTATTGAAATAATAAAAGATATAGATGTTTCCCTGAGGAATAAATAATTTATGAAAATTACAAATAACAAAGGAATTGCTTTAATTTACAGTCTATTCACTACTGTAATATTAATTTCATTAAGTACTTTATTTGTACTAAGAACTGTTCATGAGAAAAATATAATTGGAGTTGAGAAGAATTTAGCTCAGTCTTTCCACGCATCGAATGCTGGTACCCAAGCAGGATTAGACGGACTAGACAATCTTATTAATAATTTCCTATTAAATACTATTTCAAATTCAACTCCAAGTGGCGTTATATCTACAACATTAAGCTATGTCTCAAGTGATGATGGTATAGGTTGGCTTCTATATTCAGTACGTGATAATAATACTCCTGTTCTTTTAGAAAATGGAGCTCAAGCAGAATATACTCAAACAGGAACGATTGGAAACCTAAACTATACATATAATATTATTATTACCGAAAAAGAAGATCCAATAGCAGTTACAAGCACCTCTTGGGACTTTTCATACAATTACCGTGTTGAATCAGCCTCTACTGTTAACAACGTAAGCAAAGACATTGTTATTACTGGCGATTTTACAGTGCGTGTACAAAAAGATAATTTTGCTAAGTATGCTCTATTTACCAATGCCCAAACATTACCTAATGGAACTAATGTTTGGTTTACTAATAAAACGAACTTTAATGGACCACTGCATACCAATGAACGTTTTAACTTTGCATTTAATCCGAGTGGTATATTTGATGGGGCTGTCATACAAAGTGACCAATCTGCTCGGTTTTACAATCGTGGTTGGCCAGTATTATTAGATTCTAATGCTAATGGTACAAGAGATGTTCCTATCTTCAATACCGGATTTACTCGTGATGAAGCAATTGTCACCCTCACTTCTCCATCACAAAAACAAGATATGATTGACCAAGCAAGTGCAAATCAAACATATCTTGTCGATGGAATATATACACCGAACGATGGTACAACATTAACTGGTGGTATTTATGTAGAAGGAGATAGCTCAATTGCATTATCTGTAAACGGTAGCAATCAAGCTGTCTATACAGTTAACCAAGGAGGTGCAATAAAAATTATTACAGTAGATGATTCCACTCAACAGACAACTATTGAAGATGTTTCAGCAGGATCAACAAATACATATTCTGGAATGCCTACTGGTCTTGATAATGCCGGAACAATTATTTTTGTAAATGGTAATGTAACTAGCCTTCAAGGAACTGTTCAAGAAAGTACCGAAGTTACTATTTCAAGTAATGATGATATTACAATACAAAATCATGTACTGTATTCTGATTATACATCAGCAACTGGATCTCCAGGAGATGTAAATTACGTTCCGCCTAGTGCTGATGGAACCAGCAATTTACTAGGACTTGTCTCTTGGGAAGGCGATGTTCTCATTGGCACGAGTGCACCTGATGATGTTAATATCCACGGTACAATAATGGCCCGAGATGGCATACTTCAAGTTGATAGCTACAATAACATTGGTGCAGGTGCACGTGGCACAGCAACATTACTTGGTGGTGTTATTACGGATAATTATGGCGCTTTCGGTCTCTTTAATGGAAGAACAGGTGTACATCTTTCTGGATACGGCCGCAATTTTATCTATGATCAAAGAATGTCAAACGGAAGTTCGCCCCCTTACTTTCCTTCTCTAAGTACATTTATTGCCTTTACTAATGATATTACTGATAAAATGACTTGGCAAGAAGGAGACAATTAATGGGAAAGGGACAAAAAAAATTAATAATATTATTATCATTCTTTTTTGTAACTGTGTTTCTAACTGTCCACGTTACAAATATTATTAACAAAGAAATCGAAGAATACGTGACTCCTAGTGCCATACAAGCTAAAGACAAACATGACACTACCAAAATACACACCCTAAAAAATAAAGACTTAAAACCTATAACAATTGATTTTAAAAATGATCCTCTAGCACCAGCTGTTAAGAAACCTAAAAAAGAAAATCTAACTAAAGAAAAAAAAGGGAAAGTAGAACCAGTATATGAATTCTCATACGATGACACTATCTTAGTACAATAATATTTCCTTACATCTCTGAGCAGGATGCACCATCAGCAAAGCAAGAATAACAGCGATGGTGCTTCATTGTAATGCGGGGCTTTAAAGCTTCCATCAAAGTTGATCCAGTGTCATAATCTGAATCATCATCAACAAGCGTGCATGCATATACACGCATATGACCATCTTTTTTGACAACCATTTTACTAAAAGAACACATGAACTTAGATCGCCCGACTTCCGTATGATATTTAGTCATACATCCTTCTGTAATATGTGGCACATCAGCAATTATACCAGGAACTGAAAAATCTGGGAAACTAACAATACGAGTATCATTTGGGATATTAACTTTTTTAAAGTGTTCTATGTACTTCCGATCAACAGATTCAACATCTTCATTCGCCTCACGATGACGTGCAATAGATATATTAAAACCTAACTTATACAGCTCCCCAATAGTATTGAGCGCTAAATCAAAATTACCAGCCCCTCGTCCCTCATCATGCCTCTGAGCATCTGGGAAATCAAAAGATATACGAAAACTTACATCATGAGGTTTATTAAGCAGAGGAAGTATTTCTGTAAGGCGTGCTTGAAGTGGTCTTGTCGCATTGCTTAAAACTAAACAGGGACGATGCTCAAGCGCATAATCTAGAATCTTAACCATATCTTTAATAACAAATGGCTCTCCACCAGTGAAAGAAAATTTCTCAACACCAAGCTCCAAAGCTTCATCAATAAAAGGAACCACATCACCGAGTGTAACTTTATTAAGCCGGTCATCCCCTGGCTTTGAACCTTCTAAACAAAACGGGCACGATAAATTACATATCGTACCCGTGTGAAACCAAAGTTCTTTTAATTGTTGTGGTTGAATATATCCGCGATTATCACCCATCGGCGTTTTGAGCCAATTAGTATCTTCACTATGAGTATGCGCATTTTTAACCATAAACCTATTTTACTGCTAATTCCTGCGCTTTTTTATTGATTGAAGCAAATAAATCATCAAACGCTTTTTCAAAAGCAACAACTCCTTGATCAAGTAAGTCAGAACATACATCATCAATATCAATACCCATTTCATCAAGGCCATTAAAGACATCATGTGATTCTGATTCATTACAAATAAAACCATTAACCACTTCACCATGATCAAGAAAAGCATTTAATGTTTTTTCAGGAACTGTATTTACTGTCGGGTTTGAAATTAATTCTGTAATATATTTAATATCACTATACTCAGGATTCTTAGTTCCTGTTGATGCCCATAATACACGTTGTACATTTGCATTTTTATTAGTTAATGCCGCAATAGATTCATCTTGCAATAACTCAGCCCATTTTTCATAAATAATATGTGAATTAGCAACCGCTGCTTTTCCTTTAAGAGCAAGCAACCTAGATTTAAGAGCATCATCAGCATCTAATGCTTTTTGATCAATTAAATTATCAATTGTTGCGTCAATACGACTTACAAAAACAGAAGCAACAGAACGCACATGACTTAAATCATCTGTCGTTTCAGCTAATCGAGTAAGGCCTTTATAATAAGCACGTGCTACCGCCTCATACTGCGCTAAAGAAAAAATTAATGTCGCATTAACAGAAATACCACTCGCAATTAATTCTTCAATTACTGGAATTCCCGCATCTGTTGAAGGTACTTTAATCATTACATTCTGACGTGCAACAACCTTATGTAAACGTCTGCCTTCATCTACTTGTGCTTGTGTATCATTAGCCATACGTGGATTAATTTCTAAACTCACATAACCATCAAGACCATCAGTCTGCGCGTAAACACTTTTAAATTGATCACAAGCATCTTGAATATCTTTAATCGTTAACGCATCATAAATTTCAAATGTTGTCTTACCTGCCGCGTTTAACTCACGAATACTTACGTCATAATCAGTTGAGTTTCCAATAGCATTGTTGAAAATTGATGGGTTTGACGTCATACCGCGAAGACCATCTTCAATCAAATTTGTTAATTTATCTGTCTCAAGCAATGGTCGATCAATATAATCTAACCAAATACTTTGACCAAACTCAGCTAATTCATTCATTTTTGATTGTGCCATGTTTATTCCCCTTACAAGGTTTAACAAAATTAATTGATAAAATATTCGAAATTATTTACGCTTAATTACCTTCTTAACAGCTTTTACAATATCCACATCTTTAAGACCGTACTCTTTAAGTAATTCTTCTGGCGATCCTGATTGACCAAATGAATCATTCATAGCAACAAATTCCATTGGTGCTGGTGCAAGACGTCCCATTACTTCCGCTACCGCTCCACCCAATCCACCTGCCATTTGATGTTCTTCTGCTGTTACAATCGCTCCTGTTTCTTTAACTGCACGAACAATACAGTCTTCATCAATAGGTTTAATTGTATGCATATTCACAACCCTTAAATCAATACCTTCTTCAACTAATATCTTTGCAGCACTTAATCCTTCAGATACTAAAATACCACACGCAATTAATGTTGCATCTTTTCCTTCGCGTAAAACATTTGCTTTACCAATTTCAAAAGGTGTATTTTCATCAGTAATAACAGGTACGTTACAACGTGTTGTTCTCATATACATTGGTCCTACATCTTTAGCGAATTGACGTGATGCTTTACGTGCTTCAAAATCATCAACAGGAACAACTACCTTCATATTTGGTAACACACGCATAAGCGCTAAATCTTCTAAACATTGTGCTGAAGCGCCATCAGGCCCAACCGTTACTCCGGCGTGTGAACAAATAACTTTTACATTCGTATTATTGTAACAAACATTCATACGTAACATATCGTAAGCACGGTTTGTCATAAATACTGCAAATGAGTTAATAAAAACCGTAAACCCTTCTTTAGCAAGTCCCGCAGCCATTCCAACCATATCTTGCTCGGCTATACCTACTGAGAAAAATCTTTCAGGAAATTCATTTTTGAAATATTCAGCACGTGTCGCATCTTCAAGATCAGCTGATACCATAACAATATTTTTATTTTCTCGTCCTAATTCAACAAGTTCTTTTCCAAATCCATCACGTGTGGCAATACTTTGACTCATCTATCACTCCTGGTTTAATATAAATTATCTAATTATTGTGCTAATTCAGCTAAAGCTTCTGCTAGTTGATCATTATTTGGTGCTTTACCATGCCATCCTTTTTCACCTTCCATAAAAGAAATACCTTTTCCTTTTATAGTGTGCGCTAAAATAGCTACTGGCTTATCTTTAATGGTACCTACAACATCAAAAGCACTTTTTAATTGTTTGAAGTTATGACCAATAATTTCCTCTACATGCCATCCAAAACTACGCCATTTATCACCTAAAGGATCTAAATTTTTAATTTCATTCGTTGGCCCGTTTTCTTGTACCTTATTATAATCAACTATCGCACATACATTATCTAATTTAAAATGAGCTGACGACATTGCTGCCTCCCATACAGAACCTTCTTGAATCTCTCCGTCTCCCATTAAACAATATGCTTTAAAATCTTTATTTTTAAGCTTAGCTGCCATTGCAATACCATTAGCCACTGATAATCCCATACCTAAAGATCCTGTGTTA
>JBLINE010000037.1:0-6977 GCA_047638895.1 Lysobacterales bacterium | reverse complement strand
GGAAGTAAACCAGATAGAAAGAGAACAAAAACGTGAACTTAAGCAAGCAGAGCGTTTGGAAAACAGATTTAAGCGTTACCAAAAAGCGAATCCTACAGCCACCCGGTCTGATTTTGATAGCTATGTAGAAAAAAGAAAGAAAGCAGTAGAAGCGAAAAGGGTTGTGCGTAATAAGAAAGAACAAAATAATAAGGCAGAGCAAAAAGCTCTTGCAGCGCAATATCCAGAGCTTTCAAATCGAGAAGTAAGAAGATTTCTGCGTTATAAAAATAAGAATCCAGGGGCAAGTGTAAGTAATTTTAAAACAAAAATGGCTGAACGGAAAAAAGCATATGAATTAAGGAAAAAAGAGCAGCTAAGTAATCCCATTGAAAGTAACTCTTTGTTAAAAGAAGAACGAGAAGCTAAGCACCAAGAAAAGAAACGATTACGTAAGCTTAAGAATGACAGGGAATAGTTAAAATATAATACATGGCAATTAATAAATGATTTTGATAGACTTACACACATGACATACAAAATTCTTCTAAGCATTGGATATATAATATTTGGATTTTCTTCATTAGCGGCAGCTAACATGGTGGACATTGAGTACGCATTAATGCGTCATGATTATGGAGGTGTTCAGCAATTAAGTGGGGATCTATTAAAGAATAGCTCTTCACAAGATGCTACACAACTACGTTATTATTTAGGTTTAAGTGCGCTAAGATTAAAGCAATATAAATCTGCAGAGAAATCATTTAAGTCACTTATTGAAGGCTCACCGTTGTCTGTAGACCTAAGAGATAAAGTATATTTAGCCTTAATTGATCTGTATTTTTTTACTAAAAGATATGATGATGCAGAAAAAATGGCACAGACGTTTTTGCATTTAAATCCGCAGTCGGATTATCTAAGTCTGCTTTACTTTAAATTAGCACGAGTTGAGTTTAAACAATCTGAATGGATGGATGCGCGATTATTATTGAGAAAAATAATGAATGAGCATAAGAATAGTTTGGATGTGTATCTAGCGGAGCAATTTTTAAAAGAGAAACAGTTTTTTTCGGTACAGGTAGGTGCTTTTCGGGATCGTTCGCGTGCACAAGATTTGGTTTCTGAATTAAAAGCAAAGGGTGAGGTTGCCTATATTGTTGAGATTGAAGATTATGCTAAACGTAAATTCTATCGTGTGCGTGTAGGACAAATTTCCCATTTAAATAAAGCAGTGCATTTGAAAGAAAAGCTAGCAAAACAAGGCTATCCTACCAAAGTATACCCATAATATTATGTCTAACTTAATACTATTTATTGCAGGGCCAACAGCTGTTGGTAAGTCTGATGTCGCACTTAAAGTAGTAAAACAGATTGGTGGAGAAATTGTTTCTTGTGACGCTATGCAAGTGTACAAGGAGGTTTCTATTGCCAGTAATAAACCTTCTAAAGAAGATCGTAGTGTTTGTCCACATCATTTGATAGATGTGGCTTCTGTATATGGTGAATTTGATGTACATCAATACGTGCGCTTAGCGACAGAAGTTATTAATAAGATTATTGCGAATGGTAAAGTACCAGTTGTTGTTGGTGGAAGTGGTATGTATTTAGAAGCATTGGTTGATGGTGTTTTTGAGGGACCAAAAGCGGATGAGCAATTACGTGTACAATTGCATAAACAAGCCGAAGATGAAGGTAGTGAGTCTTTACATAAAGAATTACAAGAAGTCGATAAGTTTGCAGCGGATAAGATTCACTTAAATGATGTTAGACGTATTATTCGTGCACTTGAAGTTTTTCGGCTAACGGCTAAGCCAATCTCACAATGGCAAAAAGAACGTGTTGGTTTTGCAAAAACACACGATCTAAGATTATTTGTATTGAATCAAGAGCGCGATGTTTTGTATGAAAAGATTAATGAACGTGTCGATAGTATGTTTAATCAAGGTTTGGAAGAAGAGGTGCATTCTTTGGATATAAAACGCGTAAGTAAAACAGCCTCTTGTATTATCGGATTAAGAGAAACTTATGATTATATTAAAGGTAAGGTTTCTAAGGAAGATGCTCTTACGCTTATGAAGCAAAATACGCGTCATTATGCTAAGCGCCAATTAACTTGGTTTCGTCGTGATAAACGGTTTGTATGGATTAATAAGGATACACAAGACGCTGTTTCGGTAATTCTTGATCAATAAAATATATAAATTTAGCTAATTATAAGGTGTAATAAAATATGTCAAAAAACGAAGCAGTATCAACAACTGATCCTTTAGAAAAAACATTTCTTGTTATAATTGATTATAAGAATGTTAAGAGTATTTGGTCTAAAGAAGATCTTTTATATGAAATGGAAGAATTGGTTAAAGCAAGTGGTGCTGAGTCTGTTGGTTATGCGTTTTGTACTATTAAAGATATAAGCCCAAAATATTTATTGGGAACTGGTAAGGTTGAAGAGGTTCAGCAAGCGGCGCAGACGCTTAATGCGGATACAATAATCTTTAGTGAAGATTTAAAAGGTGTGCAGCAGCGTAATCTAGAAAATAAACTTGAAGTAAAGACTATCGATCGTACACAGTTAATCTTAGATATTTTTGCAAAACGAGCGACTAGTTCTGAGGGAAAGATGCAAGTTGAGTTAGCGCAGTTAGAATATTTATTACCACGTTTGGTTGGGAAGGGTATTGAGCTTTCTAGACAAGGGGGTGGTATTGGGACATTAGGGCCTGGGGAGACAAAGCTTGAAGTTGATCGACGACTTATTTCAAAACGTATCACGCGACTTAAAAAAGATTTAATGGATGTTGAAAAGAAACGTTTGTTGACGCGAAAGAAACGTAAAGACAAAGGGGTGCCAGTTATTTCACTTGTTGGTTATACCAATGCGGGAAAATCGACATTATTAAATACTTTAACGGATGCGGGACAAGAAACAAAAGAAGGTTTATTCACGACGTTAGATTCTAAATCACGCCAATGTCTACTTCCAAACAATCAAAAATTTATTCTCTCAGATACGGTAGGGTTTATGCAAACGCTACCACATCATTTAATTGAAGCATTTAAGGCAACGCTTGAAGAAGTACATGAAGCCGATGTTTTATTACATGTGGTGGATGTATCATGCTCTAATTTTAATGAACGAATTGATGCTGTTCTAGATGTGCTTAAAGAATTGGGTATAGATACGCCACATATGGTTTATGTATTTAATAAAGTGGATTTACTTGTCGATGAACAGGAACTACAGCAGATGTTACATAAGTTCCAACCTGCTGTGGCTATTTCAGCCAAGGCACATAAATATATTGATACTCTTAAAGAAGAATTAGAGAAACAATTATCATCATTAATTGTTAGTTTTAATATTAAGTTACCATTAGTACGTATGGATTTAGTTAATTTAATTCATGATAAAGGTGATGTTGTTAGTATTGATTATGGTGAAGAATATATCACGATCCAAGGATCAATCCCTGTTCAACTAGCTTCTCAATTAGATGAATTTTCTTAAATTTTTTACTTCACCATTTTGCAATAAGATTACTGTGTTACAATAAATACATTATGAAAATAATATTAATCACTTTTATAATTATTCTTATGAGCGTTTCAAGTTATGCCTTCAGTGATGACTTTTATGGTTTTAAGGATGGTATGTATCGTCAATTCTACGATACAGGGGAATTAAAGCGCATTGTAACTATTAAAGATGAGCAATTAACAGGTTCGTTTAATACATTTTATAAAAGTGAGAATCTTAAAGGTGAAGGGACCTATGTAAATGGGATTATTAACGGGCCTGCTATTGGATATTATAGTGATAAGACTATGAAGATGGAGGTTATGTATGATAAAGGTGAATTTAATGGTTTAATAAAGGTGTATTATCCAAGTGGCCAATTAAAATCAGAAAGTCATTATCATAAAGGAAGTTTAGATGGGGAGTACAAAGAGTACCGTTTAAATGGGTCTTTATATTATAAACGTACTTATTTAGCGGATCGTATTAATGGACAGGCCTATGAATATCATGAAGATGGGTATTTAATACGTGAAGCGCAGTTTGTTAATAGTGTTCAAAAGGGTGTTGTTAAGCAATATGATGCTGGCGGGCATTTGGTTAATTTATTTGAAGCTTATGATGGCCAACCTGAGGGGATGTTTAGAGCTTATTATTTTGAAGGGGGTCTTAAGAATGAAGCAAAATTCAGTAAAGGGAGTTTGCGTGATACTGTTCTTAAGGAATATTTTAAAACAGGAGAACTTTGGCGAGAAGTAGCTATTAAAGATGGTAAGCGCAATGGCATTGCTTATGAGTATTATCTAACGGGAGCTCTTAAGGGTTTGGGTAGGTATGAGGATGATAAAAAGGAAGGTATTTTTAGAACTTTTTATATTAATGGGTATCTTAAGAATGAAGCGATATATGGTAATAACGTTTTAGTGGGTGAAGTGAGTTATGATGAATTAGGTGTTTTGATTGAGAAATAATTTATTTTCAATTTCTTCCAATCGTGTGTGTTAAGATTTATACTTCCGTATTTATTTTATCTAATAAGTTGAGGTGGTTTCAATGTGGGTTGTAGTATTTATTATAGTATCTCTTGGGGGTATTTTGTATTTTACTTTAGGTTCATCGACGAAAAGTAAGAGTGGACGGTATCAATTTCTTAAAATAATTGCTGAGAACTTTAATGGGAAGGGCGAGAGGATACCTGATAAGGAAGATTCGTATCAAATAAGTTTCTTGTATAAGAATAAGAGATTTATGTACGAAGATTTAATAAATAAGGGATTTAAAGGGATGGTTAATAAAGGATATCTTAGAATTAGAACTATTAGTAATCTGTCATTAAGTTTTTTAGATAAGAATGTGAGTGAAACTAAAGCTCCAGAATTGAGTTCTTTCTTAGGTAAGAAGAATGATAGTAAACATAATAAACCTTTGCAGTTAGAAATACCCAAAAGCCTGAAAATGTTTCGAGTAGTAGGTGACGATAAATATTTAGTTAATAAGTTTATGAACGACAAGAAAGTATTGCGCGCGTTGAATAATTTTAAGGGTAAGGATTATCGAGGTCAGCCAACCATGTCGCTTAAAATTGTTGCAGGTGAGGTGGTTGTTGAGCTTTGTAATGATAATCAACATAAGCCAAATTTAATTAATATGCGTAATAATCCACACTCTTTTGAAGATTTAGCTGATCAGGTCTTGGTTTTAGTAGGGGCGTTAAACGATAGAAAGGTTTAGCAGGCGCTAAACTTATTTTTAATACGTATATTCCATCCTTTTAGGTGAAGTTCTTTAACCTATTCTACAGTAGAATCTTAGGTATCTGTTGTAATTTTCCCCTATAATATTGTCTGTTGACAGCAAAATGTTTTATGTTACAATATCGACTTAGCATTCATTGGATAAGAGTGCCAGAAGCATTAAATATCAGTATAGAGTACTATTATGACATCTAAAAGAATCGACATTTTAGAGAGAAAACAGAGAGTTTTAGGGGTTACGGTTAAGCAATATATTGATACCATAGCGCCTGTAAGTTCTGCTTATTTAGTAAATGAGTATTTCTCAGATCTTAGTTCTGCGACTATTCGCAATATTCTCTCAGAGCTTGAAGGGGATGGGTATTTAATGCATCCTCATACTTCAGCTGGCCGAGTGCCAACACAACGTGGGTATCGTTTTTATGTTGATAATTTAGTCCATGAAATACAGTTGTTAGAAGATGAAAAAAAGCGTATTCGCGGTGAATATATTCAGGAAAAAAATGAATTAAATGAAATTTTGCAACGTGTCTCACAAGTAGTATCTGATGCAACGCATTATACAAGTATTGTTTCGGTCGATGGTTGGGGTACGCGTTTAATTTTAAGTGGTACACAGTATATTGTTGAGTATCCGAATGAGAATGATGTGCATAAGATAAAAAATATTTTAGAAGCATTAGAGCGTAAAGAACGTATTTATGAAATTATTAATCAACAATTGGAACATAGAATTGAGTCTTTTATTGGGGCTGAGATTGAATGTTCGCAGATGAGTGATTGTTCTTTAGTGGTTTCACAATATAAAACACAGTCAGGCCCAAGTGGGCGCATTGCGGTTTTAGGTCCAACACGAATGGATTATCAAAAAGTATATTCGACATTGGATTATGTAACGCAATTAATGGAAGAAGTGATTTAGCTTAAAGGAAATACGATGTCAGAAGAAGAGAATAAAATAACTGAAGCTGAAGCAAATGAAGTTAAAGCTGAAGCAAAAGAAGGTAAGAAAGAAAAAGAAGGTAAGAAAGAAAAAAAGAAAGTGAAGATGATTAAGGTTGATGAGGCCGAATATCAAGCACTTCAAGCTGAACTTGCAGAAACAAAAGATAAGCACGTACGTCTTTATGCAGAGTTTGATAATGCGCGTAAACGCATGGAACGTGAAAAACTAGACTTTATAAAGTACGCAGGTGAAGGTCTTATTGTGGAATTTTTAGATATTCTCGACGATTTAGAACGCTCTGTGGCGGCAGCTAAAGAGGAAGTTAAGGAAGAGGATTCACCGCTTGTTAAAGGACTTGAGATGGTGATGACGCGTACACAAGATTTCTTAAAGAAAAATGGTGTTAAAGCAATTGAAGCATTAGGAAAAGCGTTTGATCACAATTGTCATGATGTCATGATGCAAGAAGAAACAGAAGATCATGATGACAACACTGTTATCGATGTTTTTCAACAAGGATATTATTTAGGCGAAAAGGTTGTACGTACAGCAAAAGTAAAAGTAGCAAAGAATAGCAGTACTCAGATTAAAGAAGAGACGCCAGAAGCAGTAGAAGAAAAAGAAGATAGTAGCGACGAAGTTGAAGTAAAAAATAGTTAATAAAAAAATAATAGCCAAGCGATTGGCATAAAAATAGTGTAAGTGAATTAATCTTTTAAGGAGGTTTTACAAAATGGGTAAAGCAATTGGAATCGATTTAGGAACATCAAATTCAGCAGCA
>JBLINE010000036.1:0-6977 GCA_047638895.1 Lysobacterales bacterium | reverse complement strand
TTAAACATCATTACAGGAAAGCCAAGTGCATTAATACTATCCGCCAATGTTACAGAATTTTGCTCTCCAATACGTCCACCTTGTGTAATATTCTGCCCCATATGCATGCGACCTTTTAAAAATGTACCTGTCGTAATAATAACCGTCTTTGCTTTAATTGTATCGCCATCTTCAGTTGTAACACCTTGAATCTTACCATCTTCAACTATTAAAGATGAGACCTTAGACTCTAAGACATCAAGATTACTTTGATTTCTAACAACTTCTTGCATATATTCTCTATATAACTTACGGTCAGATTGGCACCTAGAAGACCGTACAGCTTGTCCTTTAGACGTATTAAGTTGACGGAATTGAATACCTGTACGATCAGCGGCTAAACCCATTTCACCACCCAAAGCATCAATTTCCTTAACCAATTGCCCCTTACCAACGCCACCAATCGCCGGATTACAGCTCATTTGGCCTATTGTATTAAAATGTAAGGTCACCATAAGCGTAGAACACCCCATACGTGCAGGGGCTAATCCAGCCTCAACACCAGCGTGTCCAGCTCCAATAACTATACAATCATATATTTTTTTCATAATGTAGAAAATACCTATTAATATTGTGCAAATCAATTATCTTGAGACTTTTAGAAAGAATCAAGTTGCTCAAATGTACCTTGAAAAGGTCTATTTGTCAAGAATTTGCTAGGTGGCCGAATTGACTCTGTAGAATGTAACTCTAAGTTGTCAATCAGCGTTTAAAAATGTACCAAAAAACAGCGTTAAAAATGTACCATTTGAAAGGGCCTTAAGATGTTGAATCCGCCTCCTTTTGTGATTTGTATTCTTTTAACCTATAACTATTACCTTTGATGTTAATAACATGGCAATGATGTAAAAGGCGATCCAAAATCGCTGTAGCAATCACAGGATCATCAAAAAGACGTTCCCATTCTGAGAATGACTTATTAGAAGTAATAATCGTAGAACTCCTTTCATATCTGTAACAGATACATTTAAAAAATCAATGAGCATCTTTCCGATCAATAGACATGTATCCTACTTCATCAATTATGAGAATATGAGCTTTTAAATGGCTTCTGTCACGTCCTGAGTTTCCTGTAAGAGCATCTTTCTTTAATTTATCCATAAGATCAGATAAGGTAGTAAAGTAAATCGTCACACCAAAATCATCCGCTTTAATGGCTAAAGCAACCGCTAGATGTGTTTTACCAACACCAGGAGGCCCTAAAAGAATCACGTTTTCCTTTTGCTCTACCAAGTTTAAATCAAAAAGATTCATAACTGTTCGTTTATCTAATCCTGGATGAAAAGTAAAATCATATGCTTCAATCGTTTTCTCATGCGGTAATCCTGCTGTTTTTAAAGCAATCTTAAAACGACGATCTTCTTTAGTGGCGACTTCTTCTGCAAGCAACTCATCTATCATAACCATATAAGATAACTTTTTTTCTTCTGCCGAATGTATCAAATCTTTCCGATTTTCCCGGTTCCATTGACAATGGAATTCTAATTTCTTTAACCTGTTGCTTGCTACTTTCATCTAAACATACCAACGGTTTTTTTGGATCATATGGGCGTTTATAAACGGCTAAAATATCTTCCATACGACTAACAAACTCAGCATTCTTCATCGGGGGAATACACCATTCTTCTTTTAACCAGGGCTTTAATTCATTTTTTTTAAAACACGTCCAACGGTTGATTCTGAAACAGCTTCTACATGATTTAATGTCACCATACGTTCAGAAAGCAGTTTTAATGTCCATCGTTGTTGTCCTTCTGGTGGCTCCGAACATGTTATTGCTACTAAATGAGCTTCTTCTTCACCACCTAATGATCGTGGACGACCATGATTACTAAAGCGACTATTCACGGCTATTTCTAATCCTTCTTCTACGCATCTTTTCCTAACCCTTTCCACCGTTTTTTCACTCACCCCACACACTTGTGCTATTTCTTTTGCTTGAAGCTTTGCTCCATTTTCATCTACACCCAATAATATTTGTGCATGCTCACGCTTATGTTTTGCAACTCGGTTTTCTTTTATTAAACTTTTTAATTCATGTTGCTCTTTTTCTGTTAATCGTATTCGATATTTGATACTCACGTTTACTCCTTATTGATTTATTTAAAAAATAAATTTAGCAACCGTAAAATTTTAAGCACACTTTTAACAACATTTTTCTAATAAACTAAATCATGTCACACGACAATCGGTTTGATTTTATCTACTAGAGCTTGCATAAAGTTTACAAGCTCTTCGAACCACATATCTAAACATATCCCAAAACATCCCATGTTAGAGATTCAAAAACCACGCCATCGATATGTTTAAAAAAACCTATATATTATTTAAAAAAATAAACTATTGTGGGGATCCACAAGATTCGCGAATAACTAATTCTGGCTCAAGCAATTTGTGTGTAAGTTCGTAATCACCATCTTCGATCATTTTGGTAAGCATTCTAACTGAATCTTCCGCCATATTAAAAAGTGGCTGTCGAATCGTAGTCAGAGAAACTGGTGCATATAAACATGCAGGATTATCATCAAATCCTAAAATGGAAATATCTTCAGGCACTTTTAAACCTTTTTCCATCACAACTGCCATTACTTCCAAAGCCATTTCATCACTAGCTGCAAAAATAGCTGTTGGACGTTTACTTAAATTTAATAACTTCTCAGCCCCCTCGCGTGCACTTCTACGAGAGTAATCACCTTCAAAAATAAAATCCTCATTAATCGGAAGTCCTTTTTCGTTCATCAATCTTTTATACCCATCCAAGCGCTCTTGACCTGCTTGCGTACTTATCTGCCCTGTAATCGTTGCAATTTCTTTATGCCCAAGGCTAAGCAAATAATCAGTTGCTTGATACCCACCGCTTTCATTATTAACCGCTAAATAACTCACCTCTAAGTCATCCACATGATTATTAATAATCATACATGGTGTGCCTTGCGCTATGGCTGCTTCAACTTGTTTACGATTTTCAATGACATCTGCAAATATAATACCACCAACACTATTAGTATTAATTGGATTAAATCCATTCGTTATATGAAAAACCAAATCTAATTTATTAGCTTCACAGGCATGCCCAACACCACGAATAAGTTCAACAGCATAAAATGAATGAAAAATACCAGGATAACCAGGAATAACTAAACCAATAGCATTGTTTGTGCCACGGGCTAGATTTTGTGCATTAATATTTGGTTTAAACTTCAGGTGGGTAATCGCTTCTTCAACTTTAATGCGATTCTTTTCAACAACAGTTGGAACATTATTTATAACACGAGAAACTGTAGTAATAGATACTTTAGCTCGTCGAGCAACATCTTCAATACTAACTTTTTTCTTCTCAGCCATAATTAGCGGATAATATCCCCAACTTGAACACGTGACCATTGATCTTTTATATCAGCTGCTGAAATATCTTTTCTTACTTGGATAACTTCAAGGCGAGCTATATATTTTGAATCACGATAAACGCTAATCATATCTCCTAAACGAATACCTTCAGATTCACCAATGTCAACAATTACGAAATTATTGTCTTCATTCATACTAACAACACGACCATCGAACCCAGGTGTTGTCTGATCTAAATTAAATGCAACAGCTGCTTTGTCTAAACCACCACCTGAAGAATTAACAACAATAGGTGGTAACTCAATTTCATTAGATTGCACTGTCGTACGTGATGATTTAAAATTTTGATCTAAACTATCCTTAATATCCCAAATTTCATCAATTTTACTTTGAATTAAACTGTCCGTTTGCTCAAGTTTCTTAGACATTACTTTTTTATCCCCTGCTAAGCGGATAATTGATTTTTCTAAAGAACCCTTAACAGAAACTAACTTTTTCAATTCTTTACGTAATGTGCCATTCTCTTGATTTAATTGATCAACACGATCGGCTACAAATTTCTTATCATTCTTTGCACGTGCAAGCTCTAAAGACAAGTTATTCACAAGATCTGACTTATATTTGATCTCACGTTCAATTTCACCCTTATTATGTTGAAAATCATCTAGTTCAATTTGTAAATCAGCATTAGCTTGTTTTAATTCAACAATTTCTAAAGATATAGTAGAAAACTCATCTTTAACCGTATCAAGTTGTACTTGCAACTCTGCTTTTTGTTTAAGCACAGATGCCCAATATTCATCGGTACTTGCATCCCCACTTAACTCAACTTTTCTTTTATTACTTTTTACAGGTGTCTTATCTGATTCTGGACGATCACGATAAACAATCTTAACTTCTGGCACTTTAGCTTTTTTAGATTTCTCAGAAGCTAATTCTTTTGTTAGCTTATCACGTTGTTGCAGAGCAATTTCCATACGACGTTCAACTTTTTTATTTGCTGCAGAAGCTTTATTAATTTTACTTTTTAAATCTTTAACATCAGTTTCTTTGGATAGTAACTTACCTTCTGTAGATTTTAATTTCTTCTCAACTGCTGCTTTTTTACCTGTAACTGTAGTTACATCTTTTTGTAAAGAACCTATCTTTTGCAAACTCTTTTTCTCACGTTTATCAGCCTTAAGTAATTCACCGTCGAGAAATAAAACTTTCTTCTCAAGCTTTCCTTTTTCAAGAACAATATAACCTGCAAATCCCAAACTTGCGAGTAGCAGGATCATAAGTATAATAAGATTTCGTTTTGCAGCTTTGGACATGAGTTCTCCAGTAAGTAAAAGTATTTAACTAAATATACCAAAGTATTATTTTTAATACAAGTATATTTGTATTTTTTTTCATAACATCTTACACCTCATTGACATGCCGAAAATAAAAAAAGTACATAACCTATTATTAATTACAAAAAAGGAGAGTGCTTTAAGCACTCTCCTTTTTAATTCTAAATTATTACTTCTTTAAAATTATTCGTATCTAATATTATCCAAATAAAAATGACAATCCACTGGGTTTACAGCTTCTTCAGTAGACCAAGAAAAACCGCCACTAATATAAGTTAAATCTTTACCTCTCAAATCCACAGTATATTTTTTCCATTTATTCGATAAAATAATTGGCCCAAAAATAACTTTATCCGAGTCAGGATACATCCCTTCAACGCCGCCAATGGTCACTTCTTGAATTTGCTCGCCACCCTCTTCTCCTTTTGCCCAGAATGTAAGCTGCTTAGCTCCAGAAAGATCAAATCCACCTTTACGACTACCCCAATTATTAGCTGGATTTAGCCAATAAATACCAGCCCATTTTTGACCATCTGCTGAACACTCTACATCGTACTCAACTTTAATACATGTTTTATCATCCTGACAATCTTCTTGCCAACGATCACTAAATGTAACACAGTCACCGTCTGGCATAAAGCCCGAAGGCACAAAATGGTTCTCGCGTGAGCCTTTATTTTCATATACATAAAAAGGCTTAAATGCAGACGCCTTTGAAGAAGACTTACCCCCTTCACCTTTTGAAACAACCTTCCCTAATGACTTAGAATCAAGTTCTCCATCATTTTGACACCCTGTAGCTAAGAATAAAAAAATAAATACTGCCAAAACACTTTTCATAACTTCCCTTTCTGAAAATAAAAAAATTTGCCCTGATGGATTGTACACACCAGGGCAAAATATTCAAGTTCTCTTATTCTAAATCATTCAATGCTTGTTGCGCTGCTTCTGCAGGTTTCCAAAACCATCCTTGAGGATCCCAACATTGTGCATAATAATAATCATCAACTAATGTTTTATACACAGCATGTGCTTCATCTTTTTTTCCATCTTTCTTTAAAACTTCTCCCTTAACATAAAGAAGTGTTCCAATATCATTTAACGCCCAATAACTATGAATCTTATCATTTGATTCCCATGGGTACTCCGTTAAAGAATTTTGCATATCAACAGCTTGCTTTCCAAAAAGCTCAATAGCTTTATCTGTATAAGCTGTAACAGCATCAACATCACTTTTGTTTAATGCTTTCCATGCTTGTCCTGCTAAAAAAGAAGATGAATAATTACCAAAATCAATATTTGATCCTGACTCAAGCAATACTAATTTTGCTGCTGCTGCTTCTGCAGGCTTCCAAAACCATCCTTTAGAATCCCACGCTTGTCCATATTCATAATCTTTAATTAAACTATCATACGCTACTTTAGCTTCATCACCCATATCAGCTTGACGATATGCTTCACCTTGAATAAACAATGATGTCGCTACATCATTAAGAGCCCAATAAGCAAAAACATCATCGTTAGATCCTTGTGGATACGATGTTAATGATTCTTGCATTTCTTTGGCTTGATCCCCATACAATTCTAAAACTTTATTAGTATAGGCAAGTACAGCTTCAATATCCCCACCATTTAAAGCACCCCAAGCTTTACCAGCTAATGTTTCAGATCTAAAATCCCCAAAATTATAGGCTTCTACAGCTGTTGGCTGCACAAAAGTGGCCAGTCCAAGGATTAAACTAAGAGTTACAATTATCTTCTTCATCTACAACCTCCATTCAACTATTATCATATATTTGTCTAAGTATACACTACAAATTCGAAATTAACAAATTTTTGTACACTATACGTCTTTTATCGATTCCAGTAATCTTTGTACATGTCATAAACAGGGCGTAATTGGCGCATATAAGGGCTATGCTTACCATTTCCCTGACTTACCAGACCAAACCACTCTTCAAAGTAATAACCGCCTGGAAACGGCCCAATGGCATCAGATGTCTTATCATGCATGTATGGTTCATAATTCTTCCACCATTCATCCAACCACTCAAAAGCCACTCCACCAATAGAATTACCCATTCCTTGCGCTGATCCTGCTGAATTCTCAACAATATCAACCCAATTTCCCTCATGATACTCAGCCTGAGCATCATTTGCTTCATCTTCAGACAAATGTGCCGCATACGCAGGTGCACCGTACTCTGTAATAAAAGCCGGCTTTCCTGAGGCATCCGCTACTTGTTGCCAAAA
>JBLINE010000035.1:0-6996 GCA_047638895.1 Lysobacterales bacterium | reverse complement strand
ATTTGCTTACTTTTATTTGAAACTACATTTTGCTCTTTTAGAAATAACTTTTTAAATGAAATAAATTCATCTTTTATCTCACCCAACAGTTTGTCTTTTTTATCTAATTCAGTAATAATAGACTTTATTTTGGAGTTCTTTAAAGCTATTCCTTGCTTTAATTGACTATTTTTAGAACGTGTTTTCTTTACAATTTCTTGGACATGTTTCTTTTGCGAAACCGTTTGTTTAAATAATTCTGATCGTAGATTTTGGATATTTTTTTCTAATTTGGCGAATTCTTTTTTCTCTTCTAACTTATCTTTCTTTAAAAATTTAATATCTTTTCTTAAAGAAACTATCTCGTTACCTTGAGTGTTAAATTTTTCTTTAAGTTTTGCATATTTTAAATTATATAAAGACTTTTCTTTTATCGGTAACGTTGCTAATCGATCCTTACTATCATTCATTACAACATTCTCTTTATGTGAAAATCTTGGTTCTTTACGTAGAACAATTTTTTTTGAATCAAGCTTTTTGTTTGACGTATCTAATAATTGATCTGAAAGTTTAGTGATTTCATCATTCTTTGATTTAATTAATTTCTGACTTAATTCAAGCCTTGATGAAAGCTCATCAATTTCTTTATGTTTTTGACTAATATTGCCATCCTTAAACTCTAGCCTATTTTTATTCTCTTGGAGCCTTAAACTTATATCAATAATTTGATTTTCTAAACTTTCAATACGCTTTTCTTTAGCATTAACCAAATTCGATATTTCATCAAACTTATTTTGCGCCTTTTCAACCTCGACTCTCATTAACTCAACTAAAGCTAAATTTTCAACTTCATTTTTTCGTGACTGCACAATAGCAATTGTGTTTTTCCTAAAAACCCTCTCCCCATCTTGAGCATAAAATCTTTGAGGATGATTGTACGCAACTAATGATTTAGGTTCATTATTAACTTTTGCTAGTATATCTTTTTTTAAATTTTGAAGCCTATCATACTTTGTAGCAAGATTATTTTTAGTACTTATCAAGTTATTCTTTTCATCAATAAGCATTTTATTTAACTCATTAATTGGTAAAAAATTACCTTCAGATGAATCTACATAATGACGATTGCTTAACGCGTTTACATTTATAATCCGTGACATTTCATGCTCAAGATTTTTTGGTGAGACGCCTAAGCGTAAAAGATCTTCTCTTAACTTAATACCACTACTTTTATAAGTAGTAATTTGATCTTCAAGTGTATAAATTAAAGAAATTAAATCTTCAAACTGATATAAATATATACGATAATTACCTGGAATATTTTTTTCTTCTTTGAAACTTTGTAAGATTTGTTGTAACTGTTTATTGAATGGATCAATTAGCAAAGCACGGGATATGTCATCAATTGCACCAACAACATCTCCTTTTTGATGTAATTCATCACTATGTACACGAAATGACTGAATAATATTTCTTTGTGAATCAGCATGAACAATCGTTGTAGATAAAACGATGAGAAGTAATAAAAGTAATCTTAAAATCATAGTAAATTCCATTCCTTATTTATGGTTCACAAGTATAGCACGACGCAACAATTCATGCAAGAACAGAAATGTAGCTAAGTCTTTGGAAATAAACTACTTACGATTAATTCGATTGGTCTTTTTTAATTCTCTTTTAAAGGCTGGCCAATAATCTTCACCCAAAATATAACCAACACAATTATAATGACCACATCGGCAAGGGTGCTCCTTATAACTGTCAAGATCATAGCCATAATTATAGGAAAGCTCTGTTCCTTTTGGAATATCAGATAATGAAATAATCCAAATTTCTCCCTTCAAAATATCAGATTCACAATTAGGTCTACAAGAGTGATTAATATAACGTGCGGTATTATATTTCACATGTCCATCAATATCATATCGACTATTTAACGTGAAAATATAAACTGCACCAAGTTCTGGATTCTCTTTATTTTCACCTAATGGAATATCAGCACGTCGATCAGATTCTTTTTTGGTAATTTGCTCACCAACATATTGAATAATCTTTGCACCTTTAGGTATTAATTTTTTAGCATAAATACCTATACCATGAATGGGAGATTTACGTACATCTATATATTGGCTTGTTGTAGATTTCATAGTGCCCCAATATACAATAAATTATAGAAGAGGTAAAGAAGACATTGAAGATACTTTAAGATTCAACAAGACGCTCTACGGAGGCAATTATATCATTAACCGGTGCTGGTTTAGGTAAAAATTCATGTCCGGCAATACGCCCACCTTCTAGAGAAACATCATCAAGTGTAACCGTTGCAGTTAAAAATACAATTGGAACATCTTTTAAGAAAGGATGATTTTTTATTTGAATAGCCACATCTGGCCCTTCCATATCTGGCATAATAATATCAAGAAAAATAATATCAGGTTGAATAACAGCTGCCTCTTTAACAGCCGTACTAGGATCATTAACAGTAAAAACATCATAACGACCTGTAGATTCTAAATTTAGCCTGAGCATTGTTGTAAAGCCTTTTTCATCATCAATTAGAAGTATTTTTTTCATAACTAACCCTCCGTTATATAACGATTATAAGTATAACAGATGCACCTTTACCTTTATTGTTTACAATGGAAATCAGCCCTTCATGCATATCAATAATATTTTTAACAACCGATAATCCTAGCCCAATACCACCCTTTGCACGCCTTGTTGTATAAAAAGGATTAAATAAATCATTCAAAGAATCTTCTTCAACACCACAACCATCATCAGTTACTTTAATCACTACAACATCTTTATCTACCATATCCACAGGAATAACCAACCCATCAACATCTTTTAAAGAAGAACGAAATGTTTGAATATCAATATTCCCCTTATTTCCAATGGCATGCGCTGCATTTAAGATTAAATTAACAACAACTTGACCCATTTTATTTCTATCAATATTTACCAAAGGTAACTTTTCATCTAATTTTTTTTGAATATTTATCGCATCTTTTCTTAGTTGGAAGCTCACCAATTTAACAGCCCTATCAATTACTTCATTTATATTATTTTTCTCTATACTTATTTTTCCAATATGAGAGAAATCTAAAAGATCTTTAATAATATAATTAGCTCTATAAGTGGCATCTTGGATATTATCTACAACAGTTTGATAGTTTTTATCATCAGAAGTTACATTTTCAGCCAAATAAGTAGCCCCATAAAGTATTGTTGCTAAAGGATTCTTAACTTCATGAGCTACACCAGAAGCCAAACCACCAACAACTTTCATTTTTTCTGATTCAATAAGTTGGCCTTGCATAGCCTTTAAATCTTCATATGCTTCTTTTAGTTCAATCTCCAAACGCTTTCTTTCAACCGCATATTTTATAACTTTATTTAATGCATATTCGGTATACATTCCTTTAACTAAGAAATCTTGAGCCCCTAAACCTAATATTTCAATACCAATTTCATCCTCATAAGCACCGGTATTAACAACTATTGGTAACAATGGAAATTTCTTAGTTATCACATTAATTGTGTTAGTTCCCTTGCTATCTGAAAGATTTAAATCAAGAAGCAAACAATCATATTTATTTTGATTTAATTGGTCAATAGCAGCAGCCAATGAATCAACCAATGTCATTTGATTAGCCTCTTTACCCACACTCTCGATCATTGATTTAACAACCTTACTATCAACAGGGTTATCTTCAACAACCAGTAGGTTTAAAGAATTATTAAAATTAGTTTTTATACAATTTTTTTTAAGATTCATAAAATATCCACACTTTAAAAAAAACCACGGGCACCTTTTTAGAAGGTCTCCGTGGCTTTAAAATAATTGCTTAATACCTTCATTTAAGATAGACCATTTGATTATATATGTCAACAAGCTCAAGTATTAACCATAAATTGGTTCATTAATTTACTTATTATACTACAAATGTTCTCTTATCTGTTTTGCCATAGCAACTAATTCATCAAAATTAGCTTCTTTCCCATTTGAAAAGCTTAAATCGGACACATTATCAATGGGAACTAAATGAATGTGCGTATGTGGAACTTCAAGACCAGCCACCATAATACCAACACGTTTTTGCGGAACAACCTTAGCAATGGCTAAAGCAATTTTTTTTGAAAAAATCATTAATCCAGATATCGTTTGATCATCATGATCAAAAATATAATCCACTTCTTTTTTTGGAATAGTTAATGCATGCCCTGGATTAATTGGTCTAATATCCAAAAAAGAAAAATAATTATCATCTTCAGCAAGCTTATGACAGGGCACTTCCCCGTTGAGAATTTTTGTGAATAATGTCATTCAAATCCTTTCTTTAAAGACTAATCTGTTTTTATTTCTTGAACAGGTAAATTTCCAAGTAAAGCTTCTTCAACAAGAACTTTAATACGATCACTAAAGTTTGAAGATAAAATCCATTGTAAGTACCCGCGATCTTTCTTTACAACTTCTTGTAAACTATATTTACCAGCGTATTTACCAAACATAATATATAGCTTTCCATTCCACCAACGAAATTTTCGCTCATCATCATAAAACTCTTGCGATACTCGATATTGAAATTGCTGTAATTCAGATACAGGACCATCTTTCTCAATATAACGATCCACTTGCGCCAGTAAAATATCTAAAGTAGCACGCGTATCAGCCATTGCCGAATGGGCATCATTTAAATCTTTTTGACAATAAAACTTATACGCAGCTGTTAAATCTCTTTTTTCATTTAAATGATATACTTTCTGTGCATCAAATATATTACGCTCACGCCATTTAAATTCATGTCCAGCTTCATTGCATTCACGCTCAAGCACCGGCAAATCAAAGCGCTCTAAGTTATACCCAGCCATATCTGCCTCACCAATAAAAGCAACAACTTCCTTAACAATATCTTTAAACTTTGGTGCATCATGGACATCAACATTTAAAATCCCTGTTAATTCAACCACAGCCTGTGGAATTGACATTCCAGGGTTAACACGTGATTCATATGTTGTCTCTTCACCACTTGGTGACGTTTTAATTAAAGCAATTTCGATAATTTTATCGCGATCAACCCAAGTACCAGTTGTCTCTAAATCAAATACAACCAAATCATTAGCTAGCTTCATACAAACCTTTCTCTAAACAACTTTAATATTATACTTATTTAAAATCGGCTTAACAATTTTTTTTTGCCAATCCATCAACTGAGAATTCTGTGCAATCGAAGATTTGATATTTTGTTGTAAAATATCTACAAGCACTGCATTTGATAAAATTAGAAATGGCTTAACATTAAATCGTTCGGCCTCAATTCTAACATCACTCTTAATCTTTGCTATAAGCGCCTTATCAACCGTCACTTCTACTCTCTCTATCTTTTTTTGTTCAGGCCAATCAGAAGCCTTTACCAGTGCTGCTTCTTTAAGATTTAAATAAATTTCAGCATGATATTTTTCTTTCACATGTTTTGGCAATAAGAACTTATTTACTGAAATTAAATCAGATTTTTTTGCACATATCTCTGATAGATAAATCATTTGCTGATTAGCCAAAATACGAAATCCTGGTTGATCTTCTTTTTCCGCCTGCTTATCACGCCAAGACCACAGAGTACTTAGAAAATTTAATTGCTGTCTAGTAAGTAGTCCGGAACCTTTAACGCGCCATTTATAAGACTTTGGTTCTTTAATTTCTTGTGTATTATTTACTAACTTCTCACAACACTCTTTATGCCATTGTTTCTTATCCGATTGATTAAGTAATTCTGTCAACTTTTCTTTCAAACCAAATAGATACTTTACATCAAGTAAAGCATAATTTAATTGTTTTTCAGAAAGCGGTCTTTTAGCCCAATTTGATTTTCTTTCATCTTTATCAATTGTAATTTTATAAAATTGTTCAACTAATCCTGCTAAATTAATACTTTCCAACCCCAATAACTCTCCAGCGAACATCGTATCGAACAATTCTTTTTTAGGACGAAAATTATAATATTGAAACAACATTCTTAAGTCATAATCGGCACCATGTAAAACCAAATCACAGCACTCTAAGCGTCGAATAAAAGCATCAAGATCTATATTTGCTAAAGGATCAATAATATAATACTCATCCCCTTTTGCTAACTGAATAAGACATACTTTATCCTTATAGGAATGTAAACTATCTCCTTCAGTATCTAAGCCAATTAGATCCGTTGGTTTAATTGATTCACATAATTTATGTAAATCTTCTTGAGTTGTTATAAGCATTTAATAATCAATTCTGGTTACGGAGTAACCTTAGTGCCAATTGTTACTATATATACAGTAGTTTCTGTTACATCTAAAGTAAGATGTGTTCATTATAAACATAAGTTATTATTTTATACGTACATATAAATTATACCTAATTTTTACAATGTCACAATACCCTTCATAATATTTAATGAATAAATATATCTTTATTTTCCAAAGTATTCTTCTACTAATTCTGGTGCAAGTCCAACATAATTATGTGGCGTTAATTGTTTCATTCGATCTTTAACATCACCAGGAACCTGCTCTAATCCGTCAATAAAACTATTCAATGCATCTTGTGTGATCTTCTCACCACGGGTCAAAGCCTTGAGTTTTTCATACGGATTCTCTTCATTATAAACACGCATAACGGTTTGAATCGCTTCTGCGAGTAATTCAATGTTATTTGTTAAATCTTCTTCAATTTTTACTGCATTTAACTCTAATTTCCCTAAGCCTTTTATCGTTGATTTAATTCCAAGTAATACATACCCGAAAACACTACCAAAGTTTCTTAACACTGTACTATCAGTTAAATCACGCTGCATACGAGAGTTCAACAATTTAACCGCCATATGCTCCATCATAGAAATAGCAATACCTAAATTTCCTTCACTATTTTCAAAATCAATCGGGTTAACTTTATGTGGCATTGTAGAAGAACCAACTTCACCCTCTTTAAGTTTCTGAGTAAAATAATTAATCGATATGTACGTCCACATATCCCGA
>JBLINE010000034.1:0-7088 GCA_047638895.1 Lysobacterales bacterium | reverse complement strand
TAATTCTTTTGTGAACATGCTTCTTTCCTTTGTTAAATAAGTTAAATAATAAAATCTATATTAAAATATTTTAATCTATTTGTTCAAATTCTTTAATTTTACAACAGATGTTACAATATTCTCATACCATTTAAAAGGTAAAAATTTTCTAAATAAATACTGTGTTTTACTCTCCACATCTGGGATATTACGGAACTTTGGACGCTTTTGTCTGATTAATTTTTCCGTAAGAATCGCTATCTCCTCGACATCTTTAAAGTTATCAGCAGTTGATTTTTCAACTCTCTCTTTCATTAATTCAGATAACTTAAAGTAAGGACTCTGGGGATTAGCGTAGTTCTTGGCTACTTTAGCATTATCCGTAAATATCTTTGTAATGTATGATCCTGGCTCAATTAAAAGTACATCAATATTAAATTGCTTAAGCTCATAACGCAGGCTTTCTGAGAATCCTTCAAGTGCCCATTTACTTGCGCAATATGCACCAAAGCAAGGTGACGCGGAAAACCCTGAAATACTAGACATATTAATGATTTTCCCACTACGACGCGTGCGCATAAGTGGAATACAAGCGCGTGTTACGTTTTGAACACCGAAAAAGTTTGTGTCAAATTGATCACGTATTTCTTTATCTGATAAGTCTTCAAACGCACCAGCAATACCATAGCCAGCATTATTAATAAGAACATCAACATAACCGACTTGCTCAGCAATTTCTGCCATACATTTATCAATAGATTTTGTGTTGGTAACATCGAGTTGTTTAATACTTACAGACGCATTACGAAGATTGACTTCATTAAGCAAAGCGCTTTGTTTTTTTAAATTACGCATTGTAGCAATAACGTTGTAATCTTTTTTAGCAAGATGAGCCGCTATGAGTAGACCAAAGCCGCTAGAACAACCAGTTATGAGAACAGTTTTTTGAGCAGAATTTTTTGTCATGATTGTTTTATTAGGCAATGGGCAATTGGTAATGGATTTAATGCCCGTTACTATAAGTAACTTTAGTTATCTTAAAAAATCTCAAGACAACAACAATTGAGCATCAGACTTATTTCCCATTGCCTGTTGCCCTTATTTTAAGTTTATTTATTATATTCCATTAATAGTTTTTTGAATTAATAAACAATCGAGTATCGTTATTGCAATCATACCTTCAATAACAGGAACTACACGTGGACAAATACAAGGATCGTGTCGTCCTTTAATATTACAAGTCGTATCTTGACCATCGCTTGTCACAGTTTGTTGTTGTTGAGCGATTGATGATGTTGGTTTAACAACGGCACGCAAAATAATGTCTTCACCATTTGAAATACCACCTAAGATACCAGCGGCATTATTTGACATTGTCCGTACGCGATCACCATCCATATAAAATTTATCATTATGCTCAGAGCCCTTCATGCGAGCGGCCGCAAAACCAGAACCAAATTCAATGCCTTTAATTGTTCCAATTGACATAATGGCGTGTGATAATTTTGCTTCAAGTTTATCAAAAACAGGATCACCAAGACCAGTTGGGCATTTATGTATGACGGCTTCAATAATACCACCGACAGAATCCGTATTCAGTCGTGCTAAATCAATAGCGGTAATCATTTTTTCAGCAGCTTCTAGGTCTGGAGCGCGTACAATATTTTGTTCAATAACCGAATAGTCAACTTTTTGGGCAACAACACCACCAATTTCTTTTGAATAAGCAATAATGCTTACACCGTATTGGTGTAAAATCTTTTTAGCCACCGCACCCGCCGCAACGCGGGCTGCTGTCTCACGTCCTGATGAGCGACCGCCACCTTTGTAATCACGTAAACCATATTTTTTAAGAAATGTGAAATCAGCATGACCTGGACGAAAAATATCTTTTATATTAGTGTAGTCTTTGGAGCGTTGATCTGCGTTGCGAATCATCATCGCAAGCGTGACACCTGTTGTTTTACCTTCAAAGACACCAGATAAAATTTCAACAGTATCACTTTCTTTACGTTGAGTCGTTACTTTACTTTGACCTGGTTTACGACGATCAAGTTCAAATTGAATATCAGATTCTGTTAAGGCAATACCTGGTGGGACACCATCGATAATGCATCCAATAGCAGGTCCATGAGATTCACCAAATGTTGTTACTTTAAAAATGTCGCCAAATGTATTACCAGCCATGTCTATGCCTTTTTAAGTTAAGTAAGATCCGTAACAGCACCAAGTGATGCTGAAGAAACAGTTTTGGCATATTTACTTAAAACGCCACGTGTGTAATTTGGTTTTGGTTGCTTCCACTTCTTGAGGCGTGCATTAATTTCAGCACTTGTTACATCAAGTGAAATAATGCGTGAAGTAGCATCAATCGTAATGTAATCACCATTTTTAATAATCGCAATCGTTCCACCAACGTATGCTTCAGGTGTAATATGTCCAACAACAAAACCATGACTACCACCTGAGAAACGCCCGTCGGTAATGAGCGCGACATCTTTACCTAAGCCCTTACCCATTACCGCTGATGTTGGTGAAAGCATTTCACGCATACCAGGGCCACCTTGTGGGCCTTCGTAACGAATAACAATTACGTGTCCTTTTTTAACTTTGCCATCTAAAATAGCTTTGAGTGCTTTTTCTTCCGATTCAAAAACAATAGCCTTACCTGTAAATGATAACCCTTCTTTACCTGAAATTTTAGCCACTGATCCTGTTGGCGCTAAGTTACCATAAAGAATAATTAAGTGACCTTCTTTTTTGATTGGATTATCAAAAGGGCGAATCACTTTTTGGTTCTTTGGATAGTCTTTAACGTCTTTTAAATTTTCAGCCAATGTCTTTCCTGTTACAGTTAGACAATCACCATGCAATAATCCTTTAGCCAATAAACGTTTCATAAGTGGTACAACACCACCGATACGTACAAGTTCAGCCATAACAAAACGACCACTTGGTTTAAGATCAGCGAGTACTGGTACTTTTTTACCAATACGTGTAAAGTCATCAATCGATAGTTTAACATCCGCCGCATGAGCCATAGCAACTAAATGAAGTACGGCGTTTGTTGAACCACCGAGTGCTGTAATAATCGTGATCGCATTTTCAAATGCTTTTTTTGTCATAATGTCACGTGGACAAATATTTTTCTTAAGTAAGTTTAAAACTGCCTTGCCCGCTTCACGACAATCGCGTGTTTTTGCCGCAGATATTGCTACTTGTGCAGAACTATTTGGAAGGCTCATACCTAAAGCTTCAATCGCACTCGCCATTGTATTAGCTGTGTACATACCACCACAAGAACCTGGACCTGGGATTGAACATGATTCAATACCTGTTAGTTCTTTCATTGAAATCTTTTTATTCGCATAGGCGCCTACCGCTTCAAAAACAGAAACGATGTCTTGATCTTTTTCTTTGTAACAACCTGGTAGGATTGTCCCGCCATACACAAATACTGATGGACGGTTAAGACGTGCCATAGCCATTAAACAGCCTGGCATATTTTTATCACAACCACCAACCGCAACTAAACCATCAAATCCTTGGCAACCAACAACTGTCTCAACTGAATCAGCAATAACTTCACGTGATACTAAAGAATACTTCATGCCTTCAGAACCCATTGAAATGCCGTCAGAGATTGTAATTGTGTTAAATATGACACCCTTAGCTCCTGCCGCATCAGCCCCTTTACAGGCTGCTTCTGCTAGCTTATCGATATGCATGTTACACGGCGTAACCATACTCCACGTTGAGGCGATACCGATTTGAGGTTTAGCAAAGTCTTTAGTTTTAAAACCAACAGCACGAAGCATAGCCCGTGATGGCGCGCGATCGTAACCGTCGGTAATAATTGATGAATGCTTGCGTGTAGTATTTGTTTTTTTAGTCATAATAATTTTAAACTGTCAGTTTTGAACCTTAAGTTTTGAGCTTTAAGCCTTAAGTGGTAGGTTGGTGTAGCACTCATGTTTCCCTTTACTTATCTGTACCACTTACAGCCAATATCCTTTTTGATTATCAATATGGCTACATCTATGCTAGCCAAGGCGTATTTGTTTTTAAATTTGTTTCATAAGCTGAAATTTTATCTTCAAATTGTTGTGTCCATCCGATTTGATCAAGACCTTTACCAAGGCACTCTTTTAAAAATGGATCAAGGTCAAAAGTGAACTCACGGCCGTCAGGCGCTGTAACAACTTGGCTTTCTAAATCTGCTGTTACTTTTGATCCAGGATTATCTTCAACTTGTTTGAAAAAGTGATCCACATCGCTTGATGCTAATTTTATCAATAACATACCGTTTTTCATACTGTTATTGTAAAAAATATCAGCGAAGCTTGGCGCGATGATTACTTTAAATCCATAGTCACTTAAAGCCCATGGCGCATGCTCACGAGATGAGCCACAACCAAAGTTATCACGACTAAGAAGTACAGTCGCCTTACGGAAAGCCTCTTGATTTAAAATAAAATCAGGATTCTCCGTAGTCCCTTCATAATCTGAGTAACGTAATTCATGAAACAAATGTACACCAAAACCTGTGCGTTCTATCTTACGCAGAAATTGTTTAGGTATGATCGCATCCGTATCTACGTTAGCCCGATCAAGTGGCGCTGCAATACCTGTATGTTTAGTAAATGGTTCCATAATATTTTCCTTAGTCTTTGCTAATTTTTGCTAATACTTCTTTGTTAGTAAGTAAATATATTAAATATAAATTGTAAAAGATTTGTACAATAAAGTAACATTGGTAATAAAAAGGATGTGTCTGTGGTTTTGAATAATTAACACTAATGGTAACTATTGAGCTTACAATAAATATTGCGAGCCATACATAGTAAACAAGTTTACCAAATTTTAATTGTTTAATTGTTTTTTCATAAGAAGTATTACCAACATCTTTTTTAAGAATGAAAACATGATAAAAAGCATAGGACATGATAATTCCAATACTAACATCTATGTATGTTTTTGAAGTTAAACCTACATTCAAATAAGTATCTACAACTCCAAAAAAATAGTAAATAACTGAAAATATAAAAAAAGTTTTAACACTTTTCATTATTTAGAAAACTCCCTAATGTGTAGTAAATGGTTGCATAATAATTCATTATTGCTTAGTAATTTTTTCTTTTACTTCTTTGTTAGTAAGTAGATATATTAAATAACAACTATAAATAATTCCAATAATATAATAAATTTGATAATTTAATGAATGATATTCTGGATGAGCAAGGTAGTATTTTATAGTCAATAATGGACTTAGTACACAAAATGTTACCCACATTAAATAAGTATTTTTACCCATTCTTTGCTTCTCGATTAGTTTATCGTATGATGTTCCAGCGATACCTTTTTTTAAAATGTAAGCCCAATAAAAACCATATCCAAATAATATCCCAATTATTATTTGTAAGTAAGTCTTTAGAACTAAACCAATAGTTAAATAACTAAAGATAATCCCAATAAAGTAGTGCACGCACGATATGACAAAAAAAGTCTTTAAGCTTTTCATTATTTAAATTTCCGTATGTCTGATATTTTCCCATTAATAGCAGCTAGCGCAGCCATTTCTGGACTAACTAAATGTGTGCGTCCGCCAGCGCCTTGACGTCCTTCAAAGTTACGGTTGGATGTTGAAGCGCAACGATCACCTTTTTGAAGTTTGTCGTCATTCATCGCTAGACACATTGAGCATCCTGCAAAGCGCCATTCAAATCCTGCTTCAATAAATATTTTATCAAGTCCTTCTTCAGTCGCTTGATTACGCACAGCCACAGATCCAGGAACAACGATAGCTTGTACGCCATCATGTACTTTTTTACCCTCAGCCACTTTAGCAGCGGCACGTAAGTCTTCAATACGTCCGTTTGTACATGAACCAATAAAAACAGTATTAAGTGTAATATCTGTCATTGGCGTACCTTCTTTTAAATCCATGTAATCAAGCGCTTGACGTGCACTAGTACGCTGAATCGCATCAGTAAAATCATCAGGATTTGGTACTTTGCCATCAACGGCAATTACTTGTCCAGGACTTGTTCCCCACGTTACTTGTGGTGCAATATTTTCGGCTTTAATATTAATCGTTTTATCAAACGTTGCACCTTCATCACTTGGCAATGTTTTCCAATAAGCAATCGCTTTATCTAAGTTTTCGCCTTCTGGAGAAAAACGACGCCCACGAATGTATTCAAATGTCGTATCATCAGGAGCAATCAAGCCAGCACGACCGCCACCTTCAATTGTCATGTTACAAATTGTCATACGTGCTTCCATAGATAAATTACGGATGGCACTACCTGCAAATTCAAGTACGTAACCAGTTCCACCAGCTGTACCGATAAGACCGATAATATGTAAAATAATATCTTTAGCCGTCACACCAAAACCAAGTGCACCGTCTACATTGATTAACATTGTCTTCGCTTTATTTTGTTGTAAAGTTTGAGTAGCTAACACATGCTCAACTTCAGATGTACCGATACCAAAGGCAAGTGATCCAAAAGCCCCATGTGTGGCCGTATGTGAATCGCCACAAACAATAACCATGCCAGGTTGTGTAATCCCTAGCTCTGGCCCGATAATATGCACAACACCTTGATCCGCGCTTTCATAGTCATAACAAGTCACACCAAATTCTTTACAATTATCAGTCAAAGCTTTCATCTGGATGCGTGATGTTTCTTCCATCTCACTCCATACCTTCGTACGCGTTGAAACGTTATGATCCATGGTGGCAAAAGTCTTCTCAGGGGCACGTACTGTACGCTGTGTAAGTCTAAGTCCTTCAAACGCTTGTGGACTTGTTACTTCGTGAACCAAGTGACGATCCACATAAATTATTGATGTATCTCCCTGGCTTTCACGCACCAAATGAGCATTAAATATCTTTTCATACATTGTCTGTGCCATCGAAAAACTCCTGCTGTCTTGTGTTATTAATACTAGGTCTGTAAGGCAATGATTCTACTGTACGGGAGGTCTTTTGTCAATCAAGAGCTAAGAGCTATGGCCTGATCCCTGTACATATCTCCATAGCTCTACAAGGTGTTGTTGCTCTGAGATAACGTCACGCTTTAAGACGTTATCTCAACAACACC
>JBLINE010000033.1:0-7235 GCA_047638895.1 Lysobacterales bacterium | reverse complement strand
CAATTGCTATTGGATACATTGAGGAGTAATCCAGCATTTAGAGATGCATTTTTACAACATTTAAAGAATAATCCTAGTGAATTAGGAAGTATTTTTTTTAAAAGTGCTACAAGTAATCTTTCATTTGATAGTTTAGGTGCATCCATTAAAAGTGAGTTATCGAGCCTTTCGAAGAATTGGGTTATAGCTACACTTGCTGCTACGGGGTTATTGATGACACGCAGAAAGCGAGAAGATGCTGCTGCCATAACACCTCTAGGGGGGATTGATTTTAATGCTGATGCCCTTGATTTGCGCGTTGAAGGTGAGAGTTTTAATTTTGAGGGAGAAAGTTTTAATTCTATTGATATTGATCCAAGTAGTATTCAAGGAGCGACACCTGTAATTATAAATATCACACCTATTACTAATTTTGCACCATTGCTTGGTGCTGTCAGTCGTGATAAAGAATTATTGTTAGTTAAACAAAATGAATAATCATTTCAAAGAAGTACTATTACAATCCACTCATGCTAAAGATTTATTTGAACTTGATCGCATCCAAAGTCTTTGGAGCGGCTATGGGGCTATTATGCGCTATGGTCTTAAAGATGCGGATATGCCGACCGTTGTGGTTAAACATGTAAGCTTACCTAAAGAAGAGTCTCACCCTCGAGGGTGGAATACAGATCTGTCTCACATGCGTAAACTTAAGTCTTATGCGGTTGAGACATTTTGGTATAAAGAGTGGAGTCAACATTGCGATGATGATTGTTATGTGCCTAAGTGTTTTGCTTGTGAGTCTAAGGATGATGAGGTGTTGATTGTTTTAGAAGACCTTGATGCTGTAGGTTACGCCGCTCGACTTAGTTCGGTTTCAATTAATGAAATTAAAGTGTGCCTTAAATGGTTGGCATATTTCCACGGAACGTTTATGAATAAATCAACGGACAATTTATGGGCTGTAGGTACGTATTGGCATTTAGACACGCGCCCTGATGAGTTGGATGTTTTAGATGATATTGATTTAAAGAATGGGGCTGCGGCTATTGATAAAAAGTTAAACACGTGTTCTTTTCAAACATTTGTTCATGGTGATGCAAAACTTGCTAATTTTTGTTTTTCAAACGATGGCACTAAAGTGGCGGCGGTTGATTTTCAATATGTTGGTGGTGGTTGTGGTATGAAAGATGTGGCTTATTTTATTGGTAGTTGTTTGCATGAAGAGGATTGTGCAGAGTTTGAAGTGGAACTTTTAGATTATTATTTCGAGCATTTAAAGAAATCGATAAAGACAAAAGGTAAAGATATTGACGTGTACGCACTTGAATCTGAATGGCGGGAGTTATATCCTGTAGCATGGACGGACTTTCATCGTTTCATTAAAGGATGGAGCCCTGGGCATTGGAAGATTAATAGTTATAGTGAGCGTTTGGCGCGTGAAGTTTTGGAGCAGTTATGATATTAAGCAAAGATGATTTAAAAATATTGTGTGATATTGCTATTTCTGTAGCACGCGAAGCAGGGGCATTAATTAATAGTTACGTAGGCTCTGAGCTTGTTGTTAATGAGAAGAAAGAGGGTTTAAGTCGTGCGGCACAAGTGGTGACAGAAGTGGATCTTAAGAGTCAGGAGGTGATACTTAAATCTATCACACCGACGTGTGAGGCCTATGACTTAGGATTATTGTGTGAAGAAGGGATTGATGATTATAGTCGGCTTAAGAAAGATTATTTTTGGTGTATTGATCCTCTAGATGGTACGTTACCATTTATCGAATCACGCGCTGGTTATGCGGTGTCTATTGCTTTAGTATCTAAAGAAGGGGTGCCGACTATTGGTGTTATTTATGAGCCATTAACACAAACTTTATATCATGCTATTGATGGTATGGGCGCCTTTCGTAATGAGAGGCCGTGGCATTTAGAACAAGATGATAGTAAGTCATCTACAACGATTGATTTAGGTGGGGCTGTGATGAATGCTTGTTGGGTACTTGAAAGAAGTCCTGCCAGTTTTAATAAAAAACCAAAGTCTGAAGATGGTGGTGGGTGTTTGTGGGATTATGCGGCTACCGCATGTTTATTTAAAGAGATGGGTGCATGGGTGAGTGATAGTTTCGGAAACCCTCTAGATCTTAATCGAGAAGATTCAACATACATGAATCATAAAGGGTTTGTATTTGCGAGTAATAGTGAGATAGCTAAGTTATTACTTTAATAATGCCAGAGCTATAAGATGCTTTAAAGCGGTGTTTAAATAAGATAAACTATTTAGTATCTTCTAGGTCCAATAGCTTGAGGGTATTAATTGATTCTTAAAGCTGGCTATGTTAAGTTACTTTATTTAAATAAATGAGAGAGTATAAAATATGACAGACAAGATATTATCCACACAAGACATAATAACTATGTTTTCAGAATGTTACGACATAGCCTGTGCTGCTGAAGGGCAGGAAGCTGCTAGTATGATGAGCGTATCGACAATTGATAAAGGCGGATTTCCAGCAGATCGTGTTGTTTTCTTTCGTGGCTTGATTGATAACGGGTTTACTTTTTACACTAATTATAATAGTGATAAGGGTCGTGACATTGAGAACTCTAATAAAATTTGTTTGTTGTTCCATTGGCGTGATCTTAAACAACAGGTGCGTATTATTGGTACAGTTCAGAAGACCTCACGGAGTGCAAGTGAAGCTTATTGGAATAAACGCAGTCGTGTAAAGCAGATAAGTGCACTTGTTTCAGATCAAAGTCAGAAGGTCGCGAGCTATGAAGATTTAGTGAAAGAACATGATGCGCGTAGTGCAGAAGTTTCGGGTGGAACTATTGTTTGCCCAGAGTATTGGGGAGGGTATGTGGTTAAGCCATTGTCAGTTGAGTTTTGGCAAGCGCGTGATGATCGTTTGCACAAGCGAGAAGTATATAAGCGTAATGGGGAGTCTTGGGAAAATTATTTCCTTTGTCCATAAGGGGTTGATGTGATTATTTGGGATTTATTTTTAGTTTTTTTACGCACGGGGCTACTTGCCATTGGCGGTGCTTATTCATTTATTCCACTACTTCAAAAAGAGCTTGTTGAAGGTTACGGATGGTTAACTAAAGAAGAGTTCTTAGAAGTTTTAGGAATGGTTAAGATCTTTCCTGGCGCTATTTCAATTAAGTTTGCGACATATACAGGGTATAAAATGGCAGGTGTTTGGGGCGCTGTTGTGGCAAACTTTGCTAATCTTTTAGCACCAGCAGTACTTATTTCTTTTGCCACATATTTATATTCACATTTCAAAAGTTCACCACAAGTTAAGGGTGGTCTTGAGACGGTGCAGTTGGTTGTTTTTGCCATGATCATTGCCGTAGCCTTTCAGACAGTTAATGTCGTTGAGTTAACTAAGTGGCGTAGTTTATTAATTATTGTTGTAACGTTTGTCTTGTTTTTCTATACTAAAGTTCACCCTGGATTCATCATTGTCGGTGCAGGAGTGCTTGGAGCTTTTTGGCTCAAATAATGATCTTTAAATCTATTAAAAGTAATTTACTTCTTATTTGTCTTCTTGGATTTGTTGCACATTCGTTTATGTTAAGTGCACCATTTAAAATTCTTGATGATACTTACTCCATTGTAGAAAACGAACAAATCAAAGATGTGTCTTATCTAGATGACATATTTACATCATCTTATTTCAAACGCAGTGGATTTTACAGACCTTTAGTTTATGTATCGTACATGGTTGATTATCATTTGTTCGGACTTAATCCATTATTCTATCATTTAAGCAACTTACTACTTCATCTTGCTACAGCTATCTTGGCATTCTTTTTAATTAAAGCACTAACACAAAGTCAGACTATTTCATTTTGGTCTGGGTTATTATTTGCGATTCATCCAATTAACTCTGAGGCAGTATGGAATATTCCTGATCGGGCTATTATATTAAGTACATTTTTTGCCTTAGCCTCATTTTTAAGTTTTATTACTGCGATGAAGGGGAGGACTAAAGGGAGTCAAGTAGCACTTTTAAGTGTTTCTATAGTATGTTTTGTGTTGTCAGTTTTTTCAAAAGAGTCGGGGATGATGGTTCCGGGTGTATTGATAAGTTACATTTTTATTTGTAGAAAAGAAAGTCGAAGCTGGGTTATGGGCATTACGCCATTCTTTATAATTATTGGTATGTTTATGATTCTGCGTAAGACGTTGATGATTGATCAAGTTTATTTTGCCCGCACACCCATTGAGTGGATACTTGGCGTTCTTTCGTTTTTACGTGGAGGTATTGATTATTTTCGTCTATTTATATTTCCTGGTGATTTATATTTTGATCGTTCGATAGCTATGTTGGGTGGATTTTTAAACATGACAGTAGTGAGCGTAATGTTATTTTATGGCTGTTTATCGGCCGTAGTATATCGTTATCGTTTAAAGTTTAAGCCGATACATTGGTTTCTTTTGCTTTGGGTTATTATTGAATTAGCTAGTGTTTCACAAATATTTGTTAGCATTGGCGTAGGGCCAGGTTATATTTCGGTAGCTGAACATTTTGTTTATCCAGCATCTATTGCTATCTTTGCTTTAATAGTTATGGGCGTCGCGCGTCTTCTAATATTAAATCAAGAAAGAAATATAGTGAGGGCATCAATTGTGAAGTGTATTGTGGGAGGTATGATTGCCTTTCTATTTTTAACAACTATTCAACAAAGTACATTGGCACGTGTTCCAATACTTACTTATGAGCGTTCATTAAGTATAAATCCAAATAATAATCGCATTAATATTGCTATGGCAATGGAGTTAATTCAGGCTCAGCGTTTTGCAGAAGCCGAGGTGTATTTACGCCAATCACTTAAGCTTGATCCTTTTTCTGTACCTAATCAAATTGCTTTAGGTAAGGTATTATGTGATCAAGGGTATTATTGGGAAGGTATTGAAGTGTATAAAACAATTGGAGCCACTGAGGGTAATAAGGTTGTGCTTAAGAATAACCTAAAACTAACATATCCGTTAGCCATTAAGCAGTACAAGCAGTTGGTCCACAGATATCCTGATAATACGATGTATCAGAACCGATTATCACTGTTATTACAAAGAATGGCAGGGGCAGAATAGATTTATTAGAATCAGGCAATTATAATAAATGATTTGATTATAAATAAAATACGGTCAAAATATAGAATCACGATTCATCGAGATTTACTCGTGGGTAAAGTATCAATATTAAGGTGATCGGGTTTTAGGAGTGCTGTTAAGTGCCTTTTCAAAAAAGTGTGGCTTTATAAATTATGGGTAAAGTAAGAATTAAGTATAAAAAAGTTATTCTAGATCGAGTCATAACTGTATTTTTGTACATCATGAAGTGGGTGCTTAGTTATTTACCACGATGGGTGAGTAATATATTTATTACTATTTTAACGCCAGTAATATATTTATTCATGGGGAAGCATAAGGATATTTGTTTAAATAATTTTAAGTATGCTTATGGTGATAGTAAGACTGAGGCAGAGATTAAGTATATGATGCGTCGGTCTATCTTAAATATATCTGAATCGATGATAGATTTACTTTTCTATTTAAAGCATTTAGATAAGTTTGATGCGGTAACTCGTATTCATAATGAAGAATATTTAGTAGAAATATTAAAGAAAGGGAAGGGTGTAGTAGCTACATCGGCTCATCTTGGTAATTTTTCTCTAATGTTTGTAGCTTTAGCTCGCCGAGGATATAAGATTAATGTTGTCATTCGTCCAATGCGTAATCAATGCTTAAGTAAGTTTATGCTTAATTTGGCGGACGAAGTAAATGTAAATATGATTCAAACAGTACCACAAAAGAACTTTCTCAAAGAAACATTCGGTGTGTTAAGAAATAATGAAGTGTTGTTTGTCCTTTTAGATGAGGTGATTGAAGAAGGTGGTGTCGAAGTTGATTTCTTTGGTAACAAAGTAAGGCGTGCGATTGGACCACTTATGTTTAATGATCGCACAGGTGCGCCAACATTACCGATTATAACAGTTAAAGATGAAGAAGGATTTTTAAATGTTCATATTGAACGTGAAGTTCATTTGGAAACAAAATTTAGTCGTGATGAGAATGCTGTGCATAGTATTTCTGCTTTAACTAAAGTAATTGAATCTTTTGTTAAGAAATATCCTGTGCAATGGGGTGGTTGGTTTAACAAGCGTTGGGGTGCAAAAGGTAAGAGTTAATTATGAAATTTGAATACGATCCTTTCCAAAAAAAAGCTATCGATTATATTAATCAAGGCCATTCAGTTATAGTTTCAGCACCAACGGGTGCAGGGAAGACAGCTATTGCTGAACATGTTATTGCAGAGGCACTTAAGAATAATCAAAAGATCATCTATACGGCACCTATTAAGTCTTTGTCCAATCAGAAGTTTCGTGATTTCTCTAAAGAAAATTCAGATTTGGTTGGTATTATGACAGGTGATGTTACGCTTAACGCCGATGCGTCTGTACTTATTATGACGACGGAGATATTTCGTAACAAAATTATCGAAGATACACAGTCGCTTGATGACTATGCTTGGGTTATCTTTGATGAAATTCATTATATTGATGATTTTCAACGTGGCAGCGTCTGGGAGGAGTCAATTATTTTTATGCCAGACCATATGCGCTTATTGGGTTTATCAGCAACGATTCCAAATGTTAATGAATTAGCTAACTGGATTACATCTATTCATCATAATCCTGTTAAAGTTGTATGCGAGAATAATCGTCCTGTGCCTTTACACTTTTGTTTTCAATGCCAAGATAAAGTTTATGGTGATTTTGATGCTTTGGCGAAGAAGGGTTATAACTCTCCACAAATAAAATATTATAAAAGAAATAAAGTACCACGCACCATTCGTCTGCGTAAGAATGAATTAAGCACATTAATTAATTTCTTGATGACAAAGAACTTACTGCCTTGTATTTATTTTGCTTTCAGTCGTAAGAAGACAGAGGCAATGGTTGAAGATTTAGAGTCTTATCAATTTTTGTCTAATGATGAAGAGAGCACAATTACAAAAATGTATGATGAGCTTTGTGTGCGATATGAACTTGTAGGTGAGCCAAGTGCACAGAAGTTAAAACGTTTTGTTAGCAGAGGTATCGCCTATCATCATGCTGGAATGTTGCCAACACTTAAAGAAGTTGTGGAACAATTATTTACCAGTCGTTTAATTAAATTAATTTTTACAACAGAAACATTTGCCTTAGGTATTAATATGCCAGCACGGGCAGTTGTATTTGATGAAA
>JBLINE010000032.1:0-7271 GCA_047638895.1 Lysobacterales bacterium | reverse complement strand
AACTGATACGCCGTATACACCAGCAATTAGTATTGTTATTGGTTTATGTGAAAGTTTGAAAAAATTTAAAAGCGAAGGTATTGAGAGTCTTTTTGCAAAATACGAACGATTAGCAAAAGGTACACGTGCAGCTGCACTAGCTTTGGGTTTATCGTTACTCGCTGAAGAATCTTGTATCTCAAATGTATTAACACCTATTGTACTTCCTGAAAGTGTTGATGGGGGAAAGCTTGTTAAAACAATGCGTGATACTTATGGTGTTACTGTGGCTGGCGGGCAAGGTCATTTGAAAGGAAAAATAATTCGTATCTCTCATATGGGTTGTATTGATGAGTATGATATTTTAACAGGTATATCGTGCTTAGAAAAAGTACTTAAAGAACAAGGGTATGATTTTAAATTGGGTACTGGATTAGCCGCGGCTCAAGAAGTTTTTAACGTATAATTTAAGTTGTTATAGGATTTATGGCAACTATTTAATAAATTGGAGTTACAGATGAAAATTTTAATCAGTGATAAATTAGCTAAAGAAGGTATTGATATACTTGAAGCGAATGAGGGTTTTCAAGTAGATTGTAAATTTGGTATCAGTGCAAAAGATCTTAAAGATGTTATTAAAGATTACGATGGTTTAATTATTCGTAGTGGAACAACAGTTACAGATGATATTTTAGAGCGTGCAGATAATCTTAAAGTAATTGGCCGTGCAGGTGTTGGACTTGATAACGTCGATTTAGAAGCAGCGACGAAAAAAGGTGTTCTTGCGATGAATACACCAGCTGGAAATACAACATCAACAGCGGAACAAACTTTCAGTTTAATTTTATCATTAGCACGTAATACACCACAAGCTTGTGCCTCTGTTAAAGCTGGTAAATGGGAGCGAGCAAAGTTTAGTGGTATTGAATTGCGTGGTAAAACACTTGGTGTTGTTGGGTTTGGGCGTATTGGATCAACGGTTGCTAAGTTTGCGCAAGCATTTGGTATGGATATTGTTGTTTTTGATCCATTTTTGACTGAAGAGCGTGCGGTGAAAGCGAATGTTTCAGTAGGCACACTTGAAGAGGTACTGAAAAAATCAGATTATGTTACCTTACATATTCCTAAAACAAAAGAAACAGCAAATCTAATTTCTGCTAAAGAATTTGATATGATGAAAAATACAGCACGTCTTGTTAATTGTGCACGTGGTGGCATTATTGATGAGAAAGCGTTGGTTATAGCTCTTAAAGAAGGAAAAATTGCTGGATGTGCTTTAGATGTCTACGAAGTTGAACCGCCAGATTTTAGTTCAGAATTATTTTCATTGGATAATTGTATTACAACGCCACATTTAGGTGCCTCAACATCAGAAGCTCAAGTAAATGTTGCTGTTGAAATTGCTGAGAGTGTACGTGATGCGCTTTTAGGAAAAGGCATTGCAAACGCAGCTAATTTTCCATCAATGGATGCAGAAACACATAAGGTATTGAAGCCTTATTGTGATTTAGCTTTTAAAATGGGGAAGTTTTCAGGACAGTTAATTAACTCAGGTATTAAAGATATTAAGATCACTTATAATGGTGTTATCACTGATTATAAGTCAGCGGGGGTAACGCTGTCTTTAATTAATGGATTGTTAACACCTATTTTAGGTAGTGATGTTAATGGTATTAACGCACTTGCCGCAGCTAAAGAGCGTGATATTCATATTGAAGAAATTAACTCTCATAAAGAAACTGAGTATGTAAATAGTATTGAAGTTGAGATTGTCACTGAAAAAGAACCATTTTGTATTTTAGGAACGTTATCATCTAATAAAGAAGCACGTATAGTACGTATTAATAATGTTAATTTAGAGTGTACACCAAAAGGTTCAATGCTTTATATTAACAATAATGATAAGCCTGGGTTAGTTGGTGTTATCGGAACTGTTCTTGCTGATGCTAACATTAATATCGCGGCTATTTCACTTGGGAGAGGATCTCAAGATGGGGTAGCAACAAGCGTTGTTAGTACTGATAGTGAAATTAGTGATGCGGTTGTTGAAGAATTGCGTAGTAAAGATGGCGTTCTTAAAATTCACGCACTTGAAGTATAAATTTATAGTTGTTTAATTTAAAAGTTTAAAACATGATTATGCTAGAAAAGGATCAAAGATGAACACTGTTGTTGTTGGAGCCCAATGGGGTGATGAAGGTAAGGGTAAGTTAATTGATATTCTTTCACAAGATGCTGATATGACTGTACGTTACCAGGGTGGAAATAATGCGGGACATACTGTTATTGTTGGCGATAAAGAATATGTATTTCATTTATTACCATCGGCTATTCTTCATAAAGATAAAACGTGTGTTATAGGTAACGGTGTTGTAGTTGATCCAAAAGCTTTACTTGAAGAAATTAAAGATCTTGAGAAAAAAGGTTTTAAAGTTGATCCAGAGAAATTTAAAATATCTGATCGTTGTCATATCGTTATGCCATATCATCGTGTGCTTGACGGATTACGTGAAAAAAAACGTAAGAATAAAATTGGAACAACAGGACGCGGTATTGGGCCATGTTATGCGGATAAAGTAACACGTTGTGGTATTCGTATGGTTGATTTATTAAATCCTAGAGTATTTCTAGCTAAGCTTGAAGATAATTTAAATGAGAAGAATGAAACTTTTACTAAAGTGTATGGTCAAGAAAACTATAAAACAGATGATATTTACAAAGAGTATCTTTCTTATGGGCGTAAGCTTAAGAAATATGTAACGGATACTGTGCTTCATATTAATGAAGCAATTGATAATAAGAAAGATGTGTTGTTTGAAGGCGCTCAAGGAACTTTTCTTGACATTGATTTTGGTACATACCCATTCGTAACATCTTCAAATTCAATTGTTGGTGGTGTTTGCTCAGGGAGTGGTGTTGCACCAACTAAGATTAATAAGTCAATTGCGTGTGTTAAAGCGTATACAACACGTGTTGGTGAGGGTCCATTTCCTACAGAGTTCGAATCTGTACAAAATGATATTATTCGTAAAAAAGGAAATGAATTTGGAGCAACAACAGGTCGTCCACGTCGATGTGGCTGGTTTGATGCAGTTTTAGTTCGATATTCTGTGATTATTAATGGTATTAGTGAACTTGCGATAATGAAGCTTGATGTTTTAGATGAACTTGATAAGATTCAAATTTGCACAGGATATAAGTATAAAGGTAAGGTTTATACAAATTTTCCTACAGATTATGAAGTTCTTATCAAAAGTAAGCCTGTTTATGAAGAAGTTGATGGGTGGATGGCACCAACTACAAAAGCACGTAAATTTGCACAATTGCCAGTTAATGCCCGTAAATATATTAAACGGATGGAAGAGCTTTTAAAAGTAAAAGTTAAGTATGTCTCAGTAGGTGCAAAAAGAGATGAGATTATTGTTCGCTAATAGTTGTATCTTGTTGATACCTATTGACTTGTTGTGACATTAATCTTGACTTTGAAAAATCACTATGCTAATCTGGGTAATCATTTTGGACATTTAGTGTATGGTCGATAAGGAGGTTTTATGTATAAAAATATATTCAAAGTATCTTCATATATCTGCATTTGTGCGGTTATTTTTTCTTTAACAGGGTGTACTTTTATTTTCCAAAAAGGAAGACGGGTCGATGTTGAGAAAATATCTAAACTTAAAAGCGAATTAAGTGATTTAGAACGTGCAAAGTTGGATTTAGAGGGTCGTTTAAAGAATGAAATCTCAGATAAAGAAGTTAAGGTTGAGATGCTTGAAAAAGGACTTGTTATTACTTTTGTAGGTGAGGTATTGTTTGATTCTGGTAAAGCAGAGTTAAGAGATGATGCTTTAGAAAAGTTAGATAAGGTGGCACGCGTACTAAATACGACGGTTGAAGATCTTGATTTAGGTATTGAAGGGCATACCGACAATGTACCAATTAAGCATTCTGGGTGGAAATCAAATTGGGAGTTATCTTCAGCACGATCTTTAAGTGTTGTTCATTATTTGGTTAACGAGCAATCAGTTGATCCATTAAGGTTAGCATCAATTGGATACGGTGAGTTTCGTCCTGTAGTTTCAAATAATACTAAAGATGCCCGCCAGAAGAATCGTCGGGTAGAAATTGTTATTTTACCAGACACACTAACTAAAGAAAGTAACTAAAATTTAAGGAGAGGCAACTATGAAAGTACTTGTAACATTCTTAACAATTATTGCGATAACTTTTAGTGCAGGAATTGCATTTAAATCTAGTCAAGATTCAAAGCAAGCAAAGAATGAGTTGTCTACAGAGCGGTATCAAAGAATGGTAGCAGAAGAGGGATTAAGTAAAACACAAACTGAGCTTACTAGTGCAAAACTTAAAATCGAAAAATCAGATAGTAAGATCAAATCAGTTGAAGCGCGTTTAAACTTGGCGGAATCAAAGAGCACAGATTTACAAGCAAAAGTTGATCAATACACAGCTTTAAAGACAGAGATGGAAGGTCAGATTAAGATTTTACAAGATAAATTTGACGTATATGGTAATTTAGCGAGTAAGCCACCGTCAATTCCAGGACTCGAATAATTGTGTAAACTTCTTTGTTGAGAAAAAGTATTGGAATGATTTGAGACGATGGGGGATTTTTAATCCCCCATTTTATTTATTAGGAGATTTTAGTGTCAGAATTTAATTTAGATATGGATAAAATACCACAACATGTTGCTATTATTTTAGATGGTAATGGGCGTTGGGCACAAAATCAAGATTTAGCGAGAGCAAAAGGTCATGTTGAAGGGGTTAAGCGTGTTGAGGAAATAATGGACGAGTCTAGTCGGTTAGGTATTAAGGCGCTGACGTTATATACATTTTCGACAGAGAATTGGAAGCGACCGCAAAACGAAGTGGCGCTGATTATGAATATCTTAGATGCTGTTTTGGTGAGAAAATTAAAAAAGCTTAAAGCTGATAATATTCGTTTTCAAATTATTGGAAAACTTGATCATGTTCCAGAGCCTGTATTGTCGACTATGAAAAGTGTTATTGAAGAAACTAAAGATAATGATGGATTGAGTATGAATCTTGCGTTTAATTATGGATCACGTTCAGAAATTGTTGATGCTATAAAATTAATTTCACAAAAAGTTGTAGATAATGATGTTATTATTGATGACATTGACGAAGATTTAGTTAGTAGTTCACTTTATACTAAAGATTTACCAGATCCTGATTTACTTATTCGTACATCAGGAGAACAACGTATAAGTAATTTCTTATTATGGCAACTTTCGTATGCGGAATTTTATTTTACTGATAAATTGTGGCCTGACTTTACAATAAAAGAATATCATAAGGCAATTATTAATTTTCAAAATCGTGATAGACGATTTGGTGGTGTTGAAAAAAAACAAAAGGTGAGTTAATTTGGTAAGTAAAGAAAGACTAGTTAGTTCCACATTAATTATTACGTTAACAGTTTTAGCAGTTATTAATAAATGGGTATTTTTTGTTGTATTACTTATATTAACTGCAATTGGGCTGTACGAGTTCTTTCATTTAATTAAGACTAAGGGTATCCCAATTTATCGTTATACAGGAATTTTATTGGGACTGTTGGTGCCGATCTCTATATTTTTCCAGCTAAATTTGGCAGGGCGCTGGGACGCATTTTTTATTGTGGTACTTGTTCTTTTTATGTTTGTTATGCAGTTTACTAAAAATGAAACGACTGATGCTATTATTGGCATATCCTGCACATTATTCGGTGTTCTTTATGTATCGTGGTTCTTTAGTTTTTTAATTAAAATTCGGTTCTTAGTGCCAGGAATTGAAGGAGTAAAGTTAGTGGCATTTTTACTTATAATAACAAAAACTGTTGATATGGGCGCACTTATTATTGGATCAAAGTTTGGAAAAACACCGCTGATGAAGACGGTGAGCCCTAATAAGACAGTAGAAGGTTATTTAGGTGGGTTGGTTACTTGTGTTATAGCAGCTTTGTTATGTCGTTCTTTTTTACCATCACAAATGAATATTTCTTTGTGGCATGTAGCATTTATTGGCGCATTTTTTGGATCTATTGGACAGATGGGTGATTTAGCAGAATCCATGATTAAACGTGATTGTAAGGTAAAAGACTCTGGCAACTTTTTGCCTGGATTCGGTGGGGTGTTAGATACTATTGATAGTATCTTATTTTCAGCACCAGCTTTTTATTTTTATATAAGTTCATTGTTGTAAGTTAGATACTATGAAAAAGAAAAATGTTGTTATTCTTGGTTCAACTGGATCGATTGGTATAAATACATTAAAAGTTGTAATGCGTTATCCAGACCATTTTAATGTGGTTGGATTAACGGCTTATAATAATTATAAGCTCCTTGAAAAACAAATTAAACAATTTAAGCCGAAACAAGTAGCGACAACTGACAAGAGTGCGAGTTATTTAAAGACACGTATTAATACGAGTGAAACAAAGATATTAAGCGTTGATCATGATTTAGAAGAAATGGTTGCCCAAAAGGCAGTGGACACGGTTGTTATTGGTATGCGTGGTAGTTCTGCATTACCGCCTTTTTTGAGTGCTGTGCGTGAAGGTAAAATAATTGCACCAGCTAACAAAGAAGCATTGGTTATTGCAGGTGATATCATTATGTGTGAAGCGGCTAAGTCTAAGGCAATTATTGTTCCAGTTGATAGTGAGCAAAGTGCAATATTTCAATGCCTTGAAGGGCATAATCGAAGTGATTTGAAAAAGGTTTGTTTAACAGCGTCTGGAGGCACATTACGTGATGTTGTTCGATCAAAGTTTGATCAATTTAGTGTAGAAGAAATGCTTGAGCATCCAACGTGGAAGATGGGTACTAAAATTACGGTTGATTCTGCAATGCTTATGAATAAAGGTTTTGAGTTTATTGAAGCAAAAGTTTTATTTGGTCTTCACATAGATGAAATCGAAGTAGTTATTCATCCAGAATCGATTATTCATTCAATGGTTGAATTTGTTGATGGATCAATGATAGCTCAATTAGGTGTAACGGATATGCGTATTCCAATTCAATATGCACTAACTTATCCTAAGCGATTGGATGTTGGATTAAAGAGTTTAGATTTATGTAAATTAGGTCAGTTGAATTTTTCTAAACCAGATCTAAAGAAGTTTCCTGCATTGTCATTATGTATTCATGTGGCAAAAAAGGGAGGGACATTACCAAGTGTTCTTAATGCGGCCGATGAAGAAGCTGTTGAAGCGTATTTAAATGGTGATATAAAATTTACACGTATTTATGATGTTGTAGAGAAAATTG
>JBLINE010000031.1:0-7546 GCA_047638895.1 Lysobacterales bacterium | reverse complement strand
TCATCAAAAGAATAAAGTATACAAACAATTCACACTTAAAAGTTCACTTGAAATGTTTAATCATAACGATCGTGAATTATTAGAATTACTTAACACGATTCATTATACTGCTGGAGAATGTCCGTTAATTAATCAACTATTAACATCAGGCGAACTATTTCACCCCCTTGCTTGGACACCAACAGAAGCATACCAATTCTTACAAGAAATCAAACTCTATGAAAATTGTGGGATTCTTTGTCATATTCCAGACTGGTGGGAAAAAGAAGCGGCAGCTATGAAAATTAATATTTCAATGCATGATGCAACCCCTTCTCATGTAGGGATGGATAGCATTATGAATTTTAATGCCGAACTTCTTTTAGGTGATGCCTCTATTACACAAGAAGAAATTCGTACTATTTTAAATGAAGCTGAAGGTCTTGCTTTTATCAAAGGTAAATGGCTAAAAGTTGATCCTAAGAAATTAGCACACATGCTTAAGATGTTTGAACAAGCTAAAGAAGTAGAAAAAGATGGTTTAACTTTCCAAGAAGCCATGCGTCTTCAAATTGGTGCGAGTGACTTACTTAAGAATAAAGAAGAAGATGTTGTTCTTGAGTTCACTCAAGGGGAATGGCTTAAAAAGACTTTAGAAAAATTACGTAACCCAGAGATCATTAAAGCGCTACCGGTCCCTTCTGGATTTATTGGAGAGTTACGCCCTTATCAGCAACATGGCCTCGATTGGCTTAATTTGCTCCACACGTTGCAATTTGGTGCGTGCCTTGCTGATGATATGGGTTTAGGGAAAACAATCCAGATTTTAGCGTTTCTACTACACATTAAAGATCAGAATCCTTCACCAAGCCTTTTAGTTTTACCTGCTTCTCTTATATCTAACTGGCAGTCTGAAATTCAAAAATTTGCGCCTGAACTTAATATATTTATTGCCCATCCAAGTGTTAATCCTGAAGCTAAAGATGTTTTACAACAAACTCAAATACCTGATTCATATGATTTAGTTATTACAACATACAACCTAATTCAGAAACTACCTTTACTTCAAGAAACACATTGGTTCTATGTTATTTTAGATGAGGCTCAAGCGATTAAAAACCCGAACACAAAGCAAAGCAAAGCGATCAAACGTTTAATTTCATTTAATCGTGTTATTCTAACTGGTACACCAATTGAGAATAGACTGACAAATCTTTGGTCATTGTTTGATTTTACAAACCCTGGCCTACTTGGTACAGCCCAAGAGTTTTCAAAATATACACGCAGCTTAGATAACCATCCACAAAAATACGGTAAACTTAAAAGCGTCATACAACCTTATCTTTTACGTCGTTTAAAAACAGATAAAGATATTATTTCAGATCTTCCAGATAAGATTGAAATGAAAACATATGCTAATTTAAATACGAAACAAGTTATTCTCTACAAAGAATTAATTAAAAATACAGCGACGGCATTAAAAGAATCATCCGGTATTCAACGTAAAGGTATCATTCTTGCTTCTTTAATTAAATTTAAACAAATTTGTAATCACCCAAGCCAATACACGGGGAATATTCATTTTAGTGAAAAAGATAGTGGAAAGTTTGAACGCTTACGTGAGATTTGTGAAATCATCTTCCAAGAACGTGAAAAAGTACTTATTTTCACTCAATTTAAATCAATAATTGGGCCTTTAAATAACTTCCTTAAAACAATTTTTGATCATGATGGCTTAGTGTTACATGGTAGTGTTCCAACAGCACAACGTAAAAAATTAATTGATCGCTTTCAAAGTGATGAATACATACCTTACTTCATCCTCTCACTTAAAGCGGGTGGTGTTGGACTAAACCTCACTGAAGCCAACCATGTTATTCATTTTGATCGTTGGTGGAATCCTGCGATTGAAAATCAAGCGACCGATCGTGCCTTTAGAATTGGACAAGAGAAAAAAGTTATTGTACATAAATTTATTACACAAGGCACTATTGAAGAAAAGATTGACCTTTTAATCGAAGAAAAATCAGATTTATCTAAAAACATTATTGAAAAATCTAAAGAAAATTGGTTAACAAACATTGATGATGACTCATTAATAAACCTTTTCAAACTGAATTTATAAAAGAGCCCCCTATGTTAACAACAACTTCATGGCACAATCGTTACAATCTTAATTATCGTTTAAGAACTAAGTTCAAGCGTAAATTTGCTACATATAAAAAGAAAAACCCAAATATCGAGCCATTTACAGTTGAGACAAAAGCTTTAGCCCTTAATTGGTGGGGGAAAGCATGGAATGCGTATCTCAAGAATTATGCACTAAATACTATTAACCTTGAAAAAGGTAAACTTAATTTTAGATGTGAAGCTTTAGCAGATTTAAAAATTAACTCAAATTATATCGAAGCCATTGTGTTAGGATCAAATATTGCACCGTACGAAGTGACAATTGCAATTAAACCTATTGCTAAAACAAAATGGGCTGCCATTCAAAAAAAATATGACGGTCATTTAGAATTATTTGAGAAAATACTCGACAATCATTTTCCTAAAGAAATGGAAGATCTTTTCAAGAACAAACCAACTGGCTTAATTCCTTCACCTAAAGAAATTACTTTTAGCTGTAGCTGTCCAAGCCGCAACAACCTCTGCCCTCATACAGCTGTCGCCCTTTACGCTTTAGGTGGTAAAATCGATGCAGATCCTCAACTACTATTTAAGCTACGTGGCGTAAATATAGCAGACTTCATATCAGAAGCTATTCATGCAGAACGTAAAAGAATTCTTAAAAAAGCTAAAAACAAGAATCCAAAAATTATTAAAGATAGTAATTTATCCTTATTATTTGATATCGAAATACATCAAAAATAAGATACTTAATATCTATGTGGATGTGACAGTGGTACTTTTACAATAGCGACGATACCGCCAACAAAATCTTTTCCTGTATAAATTAACCCTTTAAGTGTGCCACCAATAATACCAAATGGCTTAAACTTAGCGTCATTGTACTCTTCTTTAACACTCGCACAAAGATTACCCGTTGATTTTACTAGCGTCATAGAAGCCTCTTTAAGCTCCTCTTTCCCATGTGCCGAGGCCGTTGAAAAAAGACCTGCTGTTAATAAAACCACAAATAATAATACTAAATAATTCTTCATCTATCTACCTCTGAAAATATATCTTTATTAATAGATTATTATTACATACCAAAATCGTTAATAGATATCCCTAGCTTCGCAGCTAGGGGACTTGATTTGTCTGTTAAAATTCAAGCTCCGCTTGTCCTAAATCCTCCAGCCGCTGATGCTCAATATATTTCTTTATAACTTTTTCATTTACATCAACAGTTGAAAAAATATAACCCACTGACCACATTGCGCCACCGTCCCAATAAGCCTCTTGTATAAACTTAAATTTCTTCTTCAAGTGACGACTTGTATTTTTCTTCATTGTCTCAACAATATATGATCCTGAATATTTTGGCGGAAACTCTATAATCACATGCACATGCTCTTCAACAAACCCTAGCGAAACAATTTCCAAGTCTGCATGATACTTCCATACTTTTTTTAGTTTATTTTCTAAACATTTTTGTACTCCATCAACCAATATTTTTTTTGCAAACCGAGTTGTCCACACACTATGATACTGTACTCAGTAAGCGGCGTGGGTAGTCTTTTTTACTCGCATGCAACCATCTTAGCATATGCAACCGCGATTCAAAAACCTGCTCTCATCCCCGCCTACACAGGTTGGAAATTCCCGCTTAAATTAAAATTATAACTCTTATTAAATTATAAATTAATAAACAAGTAATTTAAAGTAATCTGGAGAGTCTGTTTGGAAAGTTAATTCTTTCTTCGTATGTGGATGTGTAAAGGTAAATGATTCCGAATGAAGTGCTAAGCCTTTACCACCTTTTCGTTTACCACCGTATTTCTTATCTCCAACTACAGGACAGCCTGCTTCGGAAAGATGCACACGAATTTGGTTCTTACGTCCAGTAAGTAAATCTACTTCAAGTAAACTAAATTTCTTAGCTTCACGCAAAACTTTATATCCTGTCTTGGCAAGTTTACCCTCTTTCGGATCATCCACAGAATACATTTGATGCATATTATTCTCAGCTAAATAAGAAGTAATAATACGCTCTTTTACTTTTAATAACCCATGCACAATAACAAGGTATGTCTTTTTGAAATTTTGCCATTCATCTTGAAGATGTCTTTTTGCCTTTTCACTCTTAGCAAAAATAAGAACCCCTGATGTATCTCGGTCTAGGCGATGAACAATAAAAACACGATTACGTGATTTTTGATTACCTTTACGGACATAATTATTCAAAATACAATAAGCCGTATTTTCCTTCTCATTCTCATGACCCATCGTTAGTAAACCACTCACTTTATTGACAACGATAATATCTTCATCTTCATAAAGAATAGACATTCCTCGAGGCTGATGCTTCTTAGGTGGTCTTTTAAAATCTTTACGTTCTTCAGGCATTTATTTACTTACCTTAATTATTTCGTTTAATATATTCTATAACTTCATTAAGCTCTTGTAAAAACCTAGAGCGGTCATTCTTTTGAAACGGTGGTGGCCCACCCAATAGATCACCTGACTCACGTAAATCTGCCATCAGACTACGAGTGGCAACAGCATCAGCTATATTATCAGGTGTGAAAGATTTACCCGTCGCACCAATAACTTTAGCGTCCTTTTTTAAACAACGATCGGCAAGTAATATGTCAGATGTAATAACAATGTCATTCGCTTGAACTTTTTCTTCAATAAAATCATCAGCCGCATCAAAATCATCACAAACTACTTCTAGATGAATAGTAATATCATCGGGCACTCTCATCCAAGAATTAGCGACAAGTGTAACCTTACAGCCACAACGAGTGGCTACTTTATATATTTCATTTTTAACAGGACATGAATCCGCATCGACAAATATATGTACCATTATTATTTTTCTTTATACTTAAGTGCAACACCATGCGTTGGGCAATAACTAACCGATTCATCATAATGTTCTCCACCCACTGGACAAAATTTACTTCTCATTTTCTGACCAACCGCATAACCACCACCAGCACCCAAAACACCACCAATAAGCGCACCTTCAGTTCTATGTCCTGTTTGATGCCCAATAATAGCACCAAGTCCAGCACCTGCAACCGTACCAATAGATGTGCCTTGTTGCGTTGTTGTACAACCTGAAATCATTACTGCCATTAGTATAAGATATGCCGCGTTCTTCATTTACATCTCCTTAATTAATCATATTAAACAAGATTGACACCTAGTATGTGAAATTAACAAAAACCCATTCTTCCCTCAATCTTCATTAAGGATAACACATTTTATGTAACCCCACCTTTATTGTTAAAAGAATTTATTTTTGTAATGCCGTAATAATACTTTCAGCGGCTTTCATGCCATCCACACCAGAGGAAACAATACCTCCAGCAAATCCAGCGCCTTCACCTATTGGGTAAATACCTTGGATATTTGACTGCAAACTCTCATCACGCGTAAACCTTACTGGGGCTGAACTACGTGATTCTATCCCCACAAGAACAGCGTCTTTTTGATTGAAGCCTTTAATTTTACTATCAAAAACAGGTAATGATTCTTTAATACTTTTAAGAACAAAATCAGGCAAACAAGATTCTAAAGAAGTTAATTTTACACTAGGCTCATATGAAGACTCAACACTCTTAAACGCTGTTGATGGTTTATTCTCAAGGAAGTCACCAACCAGTTGCGCAGGCGCCTTGTAATCACTACCACCCGCAAGAAAAGCTTGGTGCTCCCAATGACGTTGAAACTGAACTCCTGCTAAAGGATGATCGGAACCAAAATCTTCTGGTAGAACATTAACAAGTAAAGCACTATTTGAGTTTGGTCCTTTTTGCGTAAATTTACTCATTCCATTAACAACCATCATGCCTTCTTCGGAACAAGAATTAACAACATACCCACCAGGACACATACAAAACGTGTAGACCGAACGGTTTTCTTTAAGATGTGCAACGAGCTTGTATCTCGCCGTTGGCAACTTCTCATTACACGCACAGTCCCCATATTGCGCTTTATCAATAGATTCACGCGAATGCTCAATACGCACACCAATCGCAAATGACTTAGGCTTCATTTGAAGATTATGTTTGTAAAGCATCTCATATGTATCACGGCCCGAATGACCCATAGCTAAGACAAGACGTTTGACCACAATGCGCTCTTGCCCATCAAATATCGCCGCCACAACCTTGCCATCTTTAATCTCAAGATCAGTTAAGCGTGTGCTAAAGCGAACCTCGCCGCCTAACTCAATAACTTTCTTACGTAAATTTATTACAACAGGACGCAGACGATCAGTACCAATATGTGGATGGGCATCTGTTGCGATTCTTGGTGGTGCACCAGCTTTAATAAATTCTTCAAAAATATATTTAATACGTGAACTCTTTATATTTGTGTAAAGCTTACCATCAGAAAAAGTACCCGCTCCACCTTCGCCAAATTGAATATTGGAATTAAGTTGTAACTCACCAGTTTTAAAAAACTCTTTAATATCACGCACACGTGTTGGCACATCAACCCCACGTTCAATTAAAAGAGGTTTAAGCCCTGCTTCAGCTAGTACTAATGCACAAAACAGACCACTTGGCCCTGCCCCAACAATAACAGGACGCGCTTCATCACCAATATCCGTTTTTGCAATTTCATAGTGATATGGTGCTTGTAAACGTATTTTATGCCTAAGTGTTTTTTTCTTTATGGATCTTAATGATTGTTTTTTCTTAGAAAGAAATCTTTGCGGATCATTTAAATACACACCCACAGAATAGGTAAGTAAGATATTATCTTTCTTACGTGAATCAACAGCTCTTTTAATAATGAAATGTTTTTCAATATCATCAATACGAACTTCTAATATTTTAAGAATCTTACCTTCAATCACACTTTCTTCTTGATCAAGGGTAAGCGCAATTTCATCTATGCGTATAAAATTATTATTAACTTCGTCAGTCATTATTTACCCCTTAACCCATGCAATAAAATAGCAGCGGCCGCTGAGACATTCAAAGAATCAATGTGTGACTCAATATCTATGCGGATACTTTTATCTGCCATTTTAATAATGTCTTCGCTCACACCATGCGTCTCACTGCCTAACACCAAACAGAAAGGCTTCTTCGCCTTAACATCCGCAATAGCTGCACCATTGTGCGCATCCGCCGCGTAAATCGGTAAACCCTCTGTGTTACTTTTAAGCCATTCACACTGCTTATCCTCAATAATATTCAACTTAAAAATCGCATCTTTCGTCGCATTAATAACTTTAGCATTGTAAGCATTCACACAGGTCTCATCTAAGATAACATTCTTAACATCAAAGGCCAACGCACTACGCATGATATTACCCATGTTGCCCGGGTCTTTAACACCGTTTAAATAAATAACTGATTTAGTCTTATCTAGTGTCGCTTCTGTGGCTTTGTAGACAGCGGTAATGCCCGATGGGGTATCGAGCTGTGAATAAAAT